>JBCCVK010000384.1:0-2604 GCA_039195495.1 Pseudomonadota bacterium | reverse complement strand
GCGCGGCGCGACCCGCTATGACCGATGCCCAAAGGTCTTCCTCGCAGCAAGCGCCCTCGATGATCTCGTCATTCATTGGTTATGAATCCTGACCCTAGGAATCCAAGGTCAATCGACGGTGGAGCAGCATTCCAACCTGGCAGGGGAAGATCGTATTTCGGTGGATGGCGCTGATTAGATGAAAACTTCTTCGATATCACTTTCGGAGGCCGATCTTAAGACGCTCACATCTTGCGTCGATCTGGCCGCGAATGCCAATTTCTTCGATGACGATGAATTTGAAACCTTATTTGGCGGAACGCGCGATGCGTTCGGAGAACTTATTAAAAATCAAACGAATATCGATCCAAGTGATGAAAACACGATCCCTCAAATCAACAATGCAGTCTTGAATGCGTTTTCTTATCCACAGGCGAGCCCTGATGCCGTGGAGCGACATCCAGGGGGTTCATATCGCGGAAGTTGAAAACATTTTCAAACGCCTCTTTACGGGATCCCGATGAACGGATACCCGATGCCGTTTTCCCATCGGGTATCCGTTCATCGTGAAACCTGGCGGATATGGCCCAGCCAGTCCCTGCCCCCTGCCGACATCACCCCGCTCAGGACAGGGCGGCGGGGGTGCGCCGCCCGCCCGGACGGGTCGATCCGGCCTCATCCGTACGGGCGGCGACAGGACCGTCGATCCTGTTCCGCCTATCGGTCCGTCGGCACGATATCGCAAGACCGGACGCGTCAGCCCCGGATGGTGTCGATCATCAGGTGGACGTTGCCCGGATCGGCGTCCGGCGTGATTCCATGCCCCAAATTGAAGATATGCGGACCTTTGGAAAAGGCGTCGACAATGCGACGCGTTTCGTCGATCAGCGCTTGCCCCCCCCCGACCATGTGTTCCGGCGCGAGATTGCCTTGAACGCAACCGTCCTTTTGAATGCGCTCGGCGGCCCATTCCACCGGGACCGAACCGTCCAGCGCGACGCAATCGGCGCCGGTCGCCTTTGCGAAACCGATATACCGGTTTCCAGCTTCGCGGGGGAAAACGATGACGGGCACGTGGGGATGCCTGGCTTTCAGGGCGGTGACGATCGTCCTGGTCGGTTCCAGGGCATAGCGGTCGAAGGCATCGCCGTTCAGCGATCCGGCCCAGCTGTCGAACAGTTTCACCACCTCGGCACCCGCCTCGATCTGCATCGAGAGATAGGCGATGGTGGCTGCGGTGATCCGGTCCATCAGCGCCTCGAAACTTACGCGGTCTTCGGTGATCAGCCTATGGGCGGGGGCCTGATCCGGCGTGCCGCGTCCGGCAATCATATAGGTCGCCACCGTCCAGGGTGCGCCGGCAAAGCCGATCAGCGCCGTTTCATCGGGCAATTCGCGCGACAGGATGCGCACGGTTTCATAGACCGGGGCCAAGTGATCATGTATGTCGTCGGCACGTTTCAGCGCGTTCACCCCGGCAATTCCGGTGATCGTCGACAACCGCGGCCCCTCGCCCGCGACGAACCAGAGTTCCACCCCCAACGCCTCGGCCACGAGCAGAATGTCGGCGAACAAGATCGCCGCATCGAATCCGTAGCGGCGGATCGGTTGCAATGCTGCTTCCGCGGCCAGTTCTGAAGTATAGCAGAGCGACAGGAAATCCCCGGCCTGCGCCCGCGTGGCCCGGTATTCGGGCAGATATCGGCCCGCTTGGCGCATCACCCAAACAGGTGGTGTCGGCAATGTTTCCCCTGCCAGCGCTCGCATTAGTTTCTTGGTCTGCGCCATGCTCGCCCTCGTGCAAACGTCGACCCGTGGTCCCGCGTCTGCAGCGCGGTGTCAAGACGGTTTGGATGGCCATGCCAAATTGACGCTGTTTCGGGTTGCCATTTGATGTGTGAGGCGGGTTGCTTTACCGGCATCGAATATTGCGCGCCTGTTGGGCATGATCCGCAAAATCGTGACGCTGCATCTTGCGGGAATCCCAGACATCGGAATACGAGGCTTTCCTTCACCTCGCGCACGATCATGGAATTCTTCGAAGAAACGAGCTTCGAGGGGGCCCGTTCACAAGGCGCGCTGACAGAGGATGCGCTCGGGGTGTTTCATGCCTTCCGGAAAAGCGGGCGTGGCGCCATCCGAGCGGCTCCGCTCAAGCCGCACGGCCAGAAGCAGGAACGCCGGAACGACCGCGTCACATGCGACGGCGAAAGCGCATATTGGCCCGAATGGCTGCGCTGCGTAAAGACGTCGTCAAGTGAATGGCCCGTTCGGTTGGTCGCGGTGCCGCAGCCGCTTGGAAATGTCACCGGTTTAGTTTATCGGTCAGAGGCTGGCCAAGTGTGTCGATGCGCCTGGATATGGATTTCACCCATGCTTGAATCCGTTACGTTCAAGCTGAAACTCTGAAACAAGAATGTCGCCGACCGGCGGTGATGGAAACGAGAATTCGCACGTCCCGCATCGTCGGAAACGAAGGATTACCTTAACGCGTTTGACGGAGTTGGAGTTTTCCCGAAATCAAGCGTGTTTTGGAAGTTTTGATTGACATTGCCATATCGAGGTCCTTGGCTGCTGCTAATGAGGGGAAATGCTTTGGAAAATTATCTGATCGGCATTATCATG
>JBCCVK010000383.1:0-2611 GCA_039195495.1 Pseudomonadota bacterium | reverse complement strand
GTTCGAAGACATTCTTTTGACGAACTTCATCCGCAGACAACCCGATTTCGACGTATCGCGCCCCGGACGGGCAGATTGCCGCCCATAAAGTCATGGTGCCAGGTCACTGCCCCACAGGCCGTACCCCATTCCGGCGCGCCTCGCTTCGAACCGGCGAAGACACCGCCCTCAAAACGTCCGGCAGCAACGCGGAAATGTCGAAGTTTGTCAACGTGCCCTGCGATATCATTGCGCATTTTGCACCTGCAGGCGCCGGCATCCGTCACGGCCGCCACATCAACCCAGTCCCGCGCGCGCTTCGTCACCCTATCAGCCAGCCTGCGGTCCGCCACGACCGGCCCCGGCATCTTGCCCGCGCCGGCGGAACGGCATCCCGCCCAAGCGGTGACCGCGCCCGGCGCAAGGATACGCCACGCAATCGGCGCCCGCGATACGCGACCTCGGGACGGGTTGATCCGGCACGCCTTTGCAAAACGCATCGGCGAGTATCGTCATCGATACCGGCGATGGACGGGCGCGTTTCAAAATAGCCGATTTGGGCGCAACGATCAAAGCGTCCCTCCCCGGCGCGCGCGGAAAATCGCATATAGTGGCGACTTTGAGTTCACTTTCCTCTCGGAATCTTTTCGAGATAAAAATCTTTCATTTTACTCGAAGGGCATTTCCGCGAAACCATTCTGGACGAAACAAGGCGATCGCGATTGCGCAGGCGCACCGATAGAGCCTCATGAACCATCTCTTCGTTCAAACCGTGATGGCTGCAAATCGTCATGTATTTCCCGCACTCAGAAAGCATGAAACCGGCTCCGTATCGGCGCCGGGATTTCGCGGGGGAAATAAAACCGCATTTCGAAGAGAACACGAAATAGTTTTCCGATCCCGAAATCCATCTTCCGGATTTGCGAATGCAGTTCCCATATTCAATCTCAAGCGCGCGATTGCAAGATCGGGGAATTTCCGCCGACGGAAATTCAATTATAAAATATGCCCCGACTTTTCGGCTTTGGTATTTAGATATTTTTCATTAAAGGGATTTCGTCCCGTTTTAAGAGGAACGCGTTCCACAACGTGAATACCTTGCGATTCCATCATCGTTATTTTGGCCGGATTATTCGTTAATAAACGAATGCTCTCGACCCCCAGCGATTTCAAAAGGCTGGCGCCAATTCTGAAATCGCGTTCATCGTCCTCGAATCCGAGGCGATGGTTGGCATCGACGGTATCAAATCCCTGATCCTGCAATGCGTAGGCCCGCATTTTATTTGCAAGGCCAATTCCCCGACCTTCTTGATTGAGATACAAAAGCAACCCGCTCCCCTCCGCAGCCATTTGCTGCAAGGACGCCTTCAACTGCGGACCGCAATCGCATTTCAGCGATCCCAGGAGATCGCCGGTCAAGCAGGCGGAGTGAAGACGCACCAGAATGGGCGCCGATCGGGGGGGGCGCCCGATTTCGACTGCATAATGTTCTTCGCCGCCGTTTTGGGGGCGGAAGACGTGAATACGCCCGGCTCTGGACACCTCGAGAGGGACATGCGCACTCACGACCCTGTCCATCCGCGTGACCGCGCCGGTTCGGGACATCACGTCCGACGCGTGAACCGCCGTGATTCGACCGCAGCGAATCAGGTCTTCGGCGCCCCTGATTCGCTTGCCGACGATCGCGGGAAGCAGCCGCGCGAATTTGCACATGCGAAGCGCCGCCCTCGGGCCGTCGACCTTTCCGCCACGCAACATACGCAAGGGGCCGCGCATGGGATTGCCCAGGTCGTCCACAGGATCGGCAAGCCCGGTGACCCATCCGGCGTCGACGTCACGGGGCAATGCAACTCGGGCAAGATCCTCATCGTAACATGGAACGTTGAGGGTACGCGCCCGCCACGCCGTGATGCACAAAAAAGGCGCCTCGCCATCGGCGCGCAGGGCGGCAAAACGCTCTTCGATCATGGTTTCCACCGATAACGCCAACAGGTCCTCATCGGCGGATCGCACCAGAATCGGAACCCCCATGCGCAAATCCGAAAGCGCACGCGCCATCGTCTCCTGCGTGTTCGGGTACAGATTCACGTTCCATGCGGCGGATGTCATACGCCCCTAACTAGGTCCTTCGCGCTGGAATGTGAAACAATTGTTCGCGGCGTCACACGCTTGCGTGAAAAACCTGTCGTTCCCCTTGCTGGAAATATCATTTCCGAACATGTCTGTATCGACAAGTCGAAAGGTGAAGACATGGGCACGCTTAAGAAGATCCTGCTCGTCGACGATGACGAAGATCTGCGCGAGGCACTCAGCGAACAGTTGGTGATGACGGAGGATTTCGACGTCTTCGAAGCCGGCAATGGCCAAGAGGCGATGGATAAGATCAAGGCGGCCCTTTACGATCTCGTCATCCTCGACGTCGGCCTGCCCGATACGGATGGTCGGGAACTCTGCCGTCTGATGCGCAAACAGGGGATCAAATGCCCGGTGGTGATGCTCACCGGCCATGACAGCGACGCCGATACGATCCTCGGCCTTGATGCTGGTGCCAACGACTACGTTACCAAACCGTTCAAGTTTCCGGTCCTTCTGGCCCGCATCCGCGCGCAGCTGCGCCAGCATGAGCAGTCTG
>JBCCVK010000382.1:0-2613 GCA_039195495.1 Pseudomonadota bacterium | reverse complement strand
CGTGCAGATCGAAATAGCGCTTCAGGTGTTTTGTGACCGACATCGACAGCTTTTCCGAGCCGCCGCCGAAGGTGGGGACGACGGCCGGTTGATCGCTCAGGGCCTGTTCGACCTCGGCTCTGGTGATCCGTCCCTCCACGGCGGTCAGAACCAGCCGTTTAATCGTGTTTTCCAATTGCCGCACGTTTCCGGGCCAGGAATAGGCGCGAATCACGTCGACCGCATCCGGTGCAAGCTGATGCGGCGGGTCTCCGGCCCGGTCCGCCCGAAGCAGAAAATGTTCCGCCAGCAAAGGAATGTCGTCCACCCGTTCGCGCAAAGCCGGCACCGTGACGGTCACCCCGCCCAGACGATAGAACAGATCTCGACGGAACGATCCGTTTTCAAGCATTGGCGCCAAATCCCGCTGCGATACGGACAGAACCCGTGGTGCGTTCTCGCGCATGGCGTTCAGCATCTGGACGAGCCGCGCCTGCGCCGCATCATCGAGATCACCGATCTCGTCGAAGAGAAGCGCGCCGCTGCGCGCCTTGGACAGGATGATCGCGGGCGCGTCGGCATCGGCCAGATCCTCGGCGGCGACGGTCACGAAGGGCAAGGCGCGGCGATCGCTGAAATCGTGCACGGTACGGGCGATCAACGATTTTCCCGTACCGGACTCACCCATGATCAGCAATGGCAGCTCGGTATTGATGATCCGCGCCACCAAACGATAGAGCACCTGCATCTGCGGCGTCCGGCCCACCAGAGGCAGATCCGACACACCCTCCGAGATGGGTTCCGCCTTGCCTTGACCGGTGGCACGGCGTTTGATCTCCAGCGCGCGGGCCGCGTGTTGCATCAAATCGGGCAGGTCGAAGGGTTTGGGCAGATAATCGTACGCCTCGGCTTCCGCGGCCCGGATCGCCGTCGTGATCGTATTTTGTGCCGAGATCACGATCACCGGCATCCCGGGCCGCCGTTCGGCGATCTTCGGCAAAGTCTCCAGACCATTCCCATCGGGCATGATCACGTCGGAAATCACCAAATCCCCTTTCCCCTCCTCGACCCAGCGCATCAGCGTCACCAGGCTGGAAGTGGCGTGCACCTTGCATCCGGCCCGTGTCAGAGCCTGGGTCAGAACGGTGCGGATCGTGCGATCGTCATCGGCGACAAGAACGGTGCCATCCATCAGAAAGTTTCCTTTTCTCTGGGCGCGACGGGAAGGGAAACACGGAAAACCGTGCGCCCGGGCGTGCTGTCATGCGATACCCAGCCGCCATGATCGGCGATGATCTTGCCGACCAGGGCCAGCCCCAGCCCGGTGCCGTTCTCGCGCCCCGAAACGAAGGGTTCGAACACCTCGTCAGCGATCGCCGGAGGAAGGCCGGGACCGTCATCGATGATCTCGACCTGCAGCGGGACCGGGCCGCCTGCCCCATTCGGGCCGCGGACCCTGAGCGACAATTCGTAAAAGCTGCGGATGCGAATGGTTCCGCCCGCCGGATTGGCCTCGGCCGCGTTCTTGAGCAGATTGAGGAAGACCTGCGTCAACTGATCCGGATCGCCGAAGGTGGACGGAAGCGAGGGATCGTATTGTGCGAGAATGTCCATATGCGCGGCGAAGCCGACGGTCGCGGACATACGCACCCGATCCAGAATGTCGTGCAGATTGATCGACCTGCGGTCCGGCGGCACGAGATTGCCGAACTGTTCGACCTGTTCCAGCAGTTTGGCGATGCGCCGCGTCTCGGCGACGATCATGTCGGTCAATTCCAATTCCTCATGCCCCCGATGCATGGAAAGAAGTTGCGCCGCACCGGAGATCCCCGCCAACGGGTTCTTGATCTCATGCGCCAGCATCTCGGCCATGCCGACCGCCGAGCGGGCTGCCGACTTCATCGACATCACACGGCCCAGACGATCCGCGATCTCGCGCGGCTCCATCAAGATCAGCACTTGGCCGGTTTCATCGGCCAGCGGTGCGATCTGCATGTTGCACTGCACCGGCGCCCGGTCGCCCGAGCCGACATCGACGTCGTTGAGAAACAAAGGCGCAAGCGTCCGCCGAACCCGCTGAAGCGCCTCTTGCAGCGGCGCATCGACGAAGAGGAGATCCCAAACCGGGGCGCCGCGCGCCGCCTTGGCCGACGTGTTCAAGAACGCCTCGCCCGCGGGGTTCAGATCGGCGATGCGATCGGCGGCGGTCAACAGCAGCACGGGAACCGGCAGCGATATCCAGAGGATCTCGTTGGATACGCTCATGATATCATCGCCTCTTCGATCAAGCGCCGCACTCTTTCCGGGTCCGGTTCGGTCAGAACGGCCCGCCGCAGTCCGGGCGGCGTCGCGGCCGCATCCATGTACCAGCCGAGGTGTTTCCGGGCATTCTTGCGCCCGAGATCCCACCCGTAAAAGGACAGCATCGCCTCATAATGACCGGTCACCATCTCGGCCAGGGCGTGCCCCGCGGGCACATCGGGCGCATTGGCCGCCGACAGCGCGGCCATGACCTGCGCCGGCAGCCAGGGTTTGCCCCGGGCCCCCCGCCCGATCATCACCCCGTCTGCGCCAGAGGCCGCCAGCGCCCGCGCCGCCGAAATTTCATCGGTGATGTCGCCGTTGGCGATCACG
>JBCCVK010000381.1:0-2618 GCA_039195495.1 Pseudomonadota bacterium | reverse complement strand
GTTGCATAGACCTCGTAGTCGGGGCTGGCTTCCGAAATCGGCTGTTGCGTCGGCGGTGGCGGGGCCTCGCCCTCCGGCATGTCGGCCTCATCGGCGACTTCCGCATCCGCCGCGTCGTCCATGGTGATCTGGGCTTCGCCGTCATCCTGTTCCGGATGCTGCGACCGTTCGGACGCGGCTTCCACCTCCTCGTCGTTCTGGTCGTCCTGACCGGTACTGTCGGGCCGATCCTCTTGGTCGTCCGCCTGTGCGTCTTCGTCCCCGCCTTCGTCCTCGGCGTCGGGATCCTCTCCCAGCTGATCCCCATAACCCAGATCGTCGATCATCCGGCGGGCGAATTTGGCGAAAGCCGCCTGATCGTCCAGAACGGCGCTCAGATCGCTCAGGGTTTTGCCTGCCTGGGCCTCCATGAACGCGCGCCACAGGTCGAGGACGTTCTGCGCGCTTTCCGGCAATGCGCGTTCCGTCGCGAGCGAACGGATCAGATATCCCGCGGCCATGGCCAGAGGGGCCTCGGACGCTTGTGTAAGCTGATCGTATCCGCGGCGTCTGGCCTCGTGGCTGATCTTGGCATCGATGTTTCCCGAAGTGCCGGGCATTTCCCGTGCGCCTATGACCTCGTATCGGGCGGTTTCCATCGCGTCATAAAGGTCACGGGCCATCTTTCCCGCAGGCGTATAGCGGTTGTAGGTTGATGGATCGTGATATTTTCGGCGCAAGGCGAAAGCATCGGCCGTTCCACGCGCCAGAAGCACCTCTTCCCGTGTCATCCGGCGGCTTATCTGCGGCAGGCGCACCCGTTCTTCGGTCATGCCGGGGGGATCGACCGAATATGTGACGTCCAAGTCTGGATCGTCGGCCAAAACGCGCGTGGCTTCGGCCAGAGCTTTTTTAAACGACTCGGCGGGATTGTCGGGGTTAGATACCATGGTTCCGATAAATCATCCACGCCCGCGGATGCAATAGCCAAGTCATCAAAGTCCAGGAACCGCGCCAGCGAAGCTTCGGCGATCGGCGGGCCGGGGGCATGTCAGCCCAAGCTCATCGAGACCGCGCTTTCCGGCAATTCCTGATCAAAGCAGCGCTGATAGAATTCGGCCACCGTCTGCCGCTCCAGTTCGTCGCATTTGTTGAGAAAAGACACGCGGAAAGCATAGCCGACGTCCCGAAAGATCTCGGCGTTCTGCGCCCAGTTGATCACGGTTCGCGGACTCATCACCGTCGAGAGATCGCCGCTCATGAAAGCGGTTCGGGTCAGATCCGCCACCTTCACCATCTGACCGATGATCCGGCGTCCCTTTTCGGTATTGTAATGCGGATTCTTGGCCAATACGATCGCGCTTTCGGCATCATGGCTGAGATAGTTTAGCGTGGCCACCAGAGACCAGCGATCCATCTGTGCCTGATTGATCTGCTGCGTCCCGTGGTAGAGGCCCGTCGTGTCGCCCAGACCCACGGTATTCGCCGTCGCAAACAGCCGGAAATAGGGGTGAGGGGTGATGATCTCGTTTTGATCGAGCAGCGTCAGCTTGCCGTCGTGCTCCAGCACGCGTTGAATGACGAACATCACGTCGGCGCGGCCCGCGTCGTATTCGTCGAAAACGATGGCGACCGGATTGCGAAGCGCCCAGGGAAGGATGCCTTCGTGAAATTCGGTAACCTGTTTTCCGTTCCGCAGTTTGATCGCGTCTTTTCCGATCAGATCAATTCTGCTGATATGGCTGTCAAGGTTTACGCGTACGGCGGGCCAGTTCAAACGGGCGGCGACCTGTTCGATATGCGTCGACTTGCCGGTGCCATGATAGCCTTGGATCATGAGACGGCGATTGTAGCCAAAGCCCGCCAGGATCGCGAGCGTGGTGTCGGGATCGAATTTGTAAGCCGAATCCACTTCGGGCACGCGATAGCTGCGGTCGGCGAAGCCCTTTATCTTCATGTCCGAATCGATGCCGAAAACCTCGCGTACCGAGAGCTCCTCGGTAGGTTTTGCCGCCATGTCCATCACGCCGTCCGCCATTCGTACACGCTTCCATCCTTCCTGCCCGCAGGCAACCCCGTTCTGGTGCAACATATTCCCCCAGAGGGCAAGGGGAAGAGCGGACCGTTGCCGTGTTTTTCGCCGCCTGCCTTTGGGCGGCGACCGGATGGCCGACGGGCGCGGCCGGGAACGGGTGATGAACCCGATTGCGCATGTTTTCTTGATATGGCACGAGATAGGGTATGGGAACGGCCGACCCGGCTCAACATGGCCGCGCAGGGGGGAGAATGGCCAAGCGTTACCCTTTGCCGAAGCGGTTCAGCGCCGCGATGAGCGAGGCGGCTTACGACCGGCTGCGCGCACTGAACGCGGATTGGCATCTGAGCAACAACTATCTTCTGACGGTGCTTTTGGAAAATCTTGACGAACTGGCGGAGCCAGAGGCGTTGGAGCGCGTTTTTCGCCGTTTCATTGCACGATACGGGGCGCCGGAAGATTTGAAGAAACCCCGTTGATCACTTGAACGATCGACTGTCCTTGATCTGGTCCCAGGCCCAGACGACTTCCTGCAGCCGGTCCTCGTCGGATCGGTCGCCCTCGTTCGAGTCGGGATGCAGCACCTTGATCAAGTCTTTGTACT
>JBCCVK010000380.1:0-2621 GCA_039195495.1 Pseudomonadota bacterium | reverse complement strand
GTGCGGGGCAATAGGTGTTCATGGACCAGGAGCCACCCGACGAGGTGGATACCACGTCGAACAACACCTGCCGGTCGAGGCCCAGTTTGTCGGCCAATGCGAAGGTCTCGCATGTCCCGATCATGGTGATGCCGAGGATCATGTTGTTGCAGATCTTGGCTGCCTGCCCGCTGCCCGCCGTGCCGCAATATACGGTTTTTCGGCCCATGACGTCGAAAAGCGGCCGTAGTTCTTCAAAAGCCGCATCGTCGCCACCGACCATGAAAGTCAGTGTGCCGGCCATCGCGCCGCCAATTCCCCCCGAAACCGGAGCGTCCATGGCCACCGATCCCGCCGCCTTGGCTTGCGCGGCCACGGCAAGGGCGCTTTCCATGTCGACGGTCGAACAGTCGAGCAGAACGGTACCTTCGCGCATCGCCGGGAGGATTTCGTTCGCGACTGATCGCAGGGCCGCACCGTCGGGCAGCATGGTGACCACCACATCCTGCCCGGCGGCGGCCTTGGCGGCGGAGGCGGCAGGCGTGACCCCCTCGGGCATCGGGGCGGCAATGTCGAATCCCGTGACCGCATACCCGGCTTCGGCCAGATTCGCCGCCATCGGCGCCCCCATATTGCCCAATCCGATGAATCCGATCTTCATGCCGTATCCTTCTCGAATGTCAGCCCCTCCGCGCCGAGCGGCATCAGGATGCGGCTGACCTCGGCGTTCGTCACGTCGGCCACGCCGGCATGCCGCCATTGGGGCCGCCGGTCTTTGTCGATGATGGCGGCTCGGATGCCTTCCAGGAAATCCGCATGTTCCATGGCCCGATGGGTGAAGCGATATTCCATCTCCAATGCCTGGCGGATCGAGGTGGCGCTGCGCAGCCTGTGGATCATCTGCACTGTCGCGGCGATCGAGAGCGGGGCGTTTTTAAGCACCATTTTCAGAGCTTCCCCGGCGAATGTGCTCTCGGACGCCATCAGCGCATTGATGATGTCCCGGGCCGTTTCCCCGGCGAAAAGCGCGTCTATCTCGGTGCCGGCACGGCTCAGCGGCCCTTCGGGCGCCGTTTGTGCGATGGCGTCGATCCTTTCCCAATCGCCCGTCCTTTCCAGATCGGCGATCAGGTCGCGCCAGCCCTCTTCCGGTATGAAATAGTCCGCGAATCCGCCGTGAATGGCATCCCCCGGTCCCATGCGGGCCGCGGTCACGCCCAGATACGTGCCCAAACGCCCCGGCGCCCGGGCCAGCAAAAGCGACCCGCCCACATCCGGCACCAGGCCGATTCCGCATTCCGGCATGGCGATCCGACTGCTTTCGCAGACGATTCTATGCGAGCCATGACACCCGATACCCACACCGCCACCCATGACGAAACCATGCAGAAAGGTCGCGACCGGCTTTGGAAATTCGAAGAGTTTGGCGTTCATGCGGTATTCGTCGCGCCAGAACCGCCGGCCATAGTCGTAATCGCCGTGCTTGCCGTTGATATACATCTTGGCGATGTCTCCGCCGGCGCAAAAGGCACGCTCGCCCACGGCATCGATCACGATCAGTGCGATTTCGGGATCGGTTCGCCAGGCATCCAAGGCCCCTTCGATGGCAAGGCACATCTCATGGGTCAGCGCGTTCAACGCGTCGGGACGGGTCAGGGTGATGCGGCCCGCATGACCGGCCTTGCGGATGGAAATATCGCTCATCAATGGGCCACCATCTGCCGTGAAACGATCAGGCGCATGATCTCGTTGGTGCCTTCCAGGATCTGATGCACGCGCAGATCGCGCACGATCTTCTCAATTCCGTAGTCCGCCAGATAGCCATAGCCGCCATGCAGTTGCAGGCAGGCATCGGCGATCTTGCTGCCGGTCTCGGTGGTGAATTTCTTGGCCATCGCGCAGAATTTTGTCGCATCCGGGTGCAGGTTGTCCAGCTTCCATGCCGCCTGGCGCAGGAAAGTGCGGGCGGCTTGCAACTCGGTCTCCATATCCGCCAGCCGGAATTGCAGGGCTTGAAACCGGTCGATCGTTTGTCCGAAAGCTCTGCGATTCCCCATATAGTCCAATGTGGTGTCCAGGGCGGTCTGGGCGGCGCCCAACGAGCAGGCCGAGATGTTCAAACGACCGCCATCCAGCCCCATCATCGCAAAACGGAAGCCTTCGCCTTCAGCTCCGACCCGGTTTGCGACCGGGATGCGCGCATCTTCAAAGATCACTTGCGCGGTGGGTGAGGCGTTCCAACCCAGCTTCTTTTCCGGTGCGCCAAAGCTGACGCCGGGCGTGTCTTTATCGACCACGAGGCAGGTGATGCCGTTCGTCTTATGCTCGCCCGTGCGGACCATTACGACATAGACATCATTGACGCCGCCGCCTGAGATAAACTGCTTGGTTCCGTTTACGACATAATGGTCGCCATCCAGCTTTGCATTCGTCTTGAGCGCTGCTGCGTCTGATCCGCTGCCGGGTTCGGTGAGGCAATAGCTTGCGATTTTGTCCATAGTGACGAGGCTCGGCAAATAGCGGTCTTTCAAATCCTGCCCGCCAAACTCGTCGATCATCCACGCGGCCATATTGTGGATCGAGATGAACGCGCTTGTTGTCGGGCAGCCATAGGCCATCGCTTCCATGATCAGCGCGGCTTC
>JBCCVK010000379.1:0-2642 GCA_039195495.1 Pseudomonadota bacterium | reverse complement strand
GGGCGGACAAAGGCGCAAAAGCTCCTGCAGGCCATCAGGATCGAAAAGGCGCGACGGATACTGGACCGGCACAGGCGCGATGGAATGGAGGAGGAGCCGTGAGCCGTCCGAAAAAGCGTTCGCTCACGCTGAAGGGGCATCGCACCTCGGTGTCGCTCGAGGATGCGTTCTGGCAGGCTTTCCGCCGGATCGCCGCGCATCAGGACCGCCCGCTCAACGATCTGGCCGCCGAAATCGATCAGGATCGCGGGGGCGAGACCGGCCTGGCCTCGGCCATACGTCTTTTCGTCCTTGAATATCACCAGAACGGTGCGCAGCCGTCCGGCCCGGTTTCACTCGGACGGGAGATCGAAGCGGGACAATAACCCTATCCGAACGCTCGACATCGGGCTGTCTTTGTCTCTCTCAGTGGCCGGAGAGGTCGGAAACCCCGTCTTTGAAGAGCGTGACTTCAAGCCCCGGACGGAAGAAACGCGCAACGATATGATGGCCAATCCCGAAGAGCGGCACGAAGCGTCGTTCCCGACTCGGCCGGAAGTGGCAGCACGGCGCGCGATTTAAGCAACGCCGGGGCCGCGCGCCCGGTCGCAATCCGCGCTCGGGTCGCGTCCTCCATCTCCGGCGCCGGAAATGGTGAGGGCCCTCGGACGCCGACGGGCTGAGGTTGGGGCTGGATTGTTCGGTCGCAACCGATCATGGTATTGGAAAAACCGGTCGGATCATGGGATCTTTGTATGCGACGTCTGTTCATTTCGCTTTTCTGCACGGTCTGGATGCCTTTGATGGTCAGTGCCGATTCCGCGCGCCTGACGCCTTTGTTCGAGGCGATGCGCATGCCGGAACTCCTCGAGATCATGCGGCAGGAGGGTGTGGACCATGCCGCCGCACTGAGAGAGGGCATGTTTCCCGGCAAGGGCGGCAAGGCATGGTCGGCCGCGGTCGAACACATCTATGACCCCGACCGCCTTGCGGAGTTGATGAGCGTGGGCTTCGGCGACGCCCCCAACGACGCGGCCCTGCACGCCATGACCGCGTTTTTCGAATCCGGCATCGGACGACGCATCTCCGGGTTGGAGATCGCGACCCGGAGGGCGATGCTGGATCCCGGGGTCGACGAGGCCATGCGTGAAGCCTTGTCGGCGATGATCGCGGAACATACGGAACGCATGGAACTGCTGGCCGAATTTGTCGAAGTCAACGATTTGGTGGAGGCGAATGTGGTCGGCGGCCTGAACGCGAACCTGGCCTTCCATCGCGGGTTGCGCGATGGCCAGGGATTGACGGCGGGCATGACCGAGGCGGAGATACTGACCCATGTGATGGCGCAAGAACCCAAACTCAGAGAAGATGTCACCGAATGGCTCTATGCCTTTCTCGCTGCCGCCTATTCTCCGCTCGAGGATGAAGAGCTGCGCCGGTATATCGACGTCTCCGCCACCGAAGAGGGGCGGATCTTCAACCGGGCCTTGTTCGCCGCTTTCGATACGTTGCTCACCGATGTTTCTTACCGGCTCGGCATCGCGGCCGCACGCCTTGTGCAAGGCGAGGATATCTGAAGTGTCCGAAGCGCATCTTCATGCGCGCGACTGGTTCTCAAAGTCCTTCATTCGAAGGATCGGGTGCCGCCGAGGGCCTGGTCGCCATCGCCGCACCAGGGAGGAATTTGTCCGTTCAAGGTTGACTTCGGTCGACGATCACCAGATATACGCCCAGGCCCGCCGCCCGTTCGGGCGGTGGGGCCGTTGTTCCAAGGCTGCTCCGTAAAGGGGCGCGCTGTCCGAGGTTGCGGAAAAGATCGCAGCAAACGCCGTAATTCGGGACCACAGGACGCGACAGAAAGGGAAAAGTGCATGTTCGCGGTCCTTAAAACCGGTGGCAAGCAGTACAAGGTGCAGAGCGGTGATGTTCTGCGCGTCGAGAAACTGGCCGCCGAGGCGGGTGAAACCGTCCAATTCAACGAAGTCATGATGCTGGGGGGCGACAAAACCGTCGTCGGCACCCCGCTGGTGGAAGGCGCCGCCGTGCAGGCCGTCGTGATCGATCAGGTCAAGGGCGGCAAGGTCATCCATTTCGTCCGGCGCCGCCGGAAGCATTCCTCGAAGCGCACCAAAGGGCATCGTCAGCGTTTGACGCTTCTGCGCATCACCGATATTCTGACTTCGGGTGGAGACAGATCGGGCGTCAAGGCCGCCGTGGGGGCGTCTTCGAGGCCAAGGCAGCCCTCCGCCCAGGAAGAGACGGCGCGCGACGTCGACGACCTTAAACGGCTTTCCGGTGTCGGACCCGCGCTGGAGAAGAAGTTCCACGCCGCCGGTGTCACCACGTTCGCCCAGATCGCGTCCTGGACCGAGGCGGATGTGGCCGCGATGGATGAAAAGCTGTCGTTCAAAGGCCGGATCGAGCGCGAAGGTTGGATCCCGCAGGCCAAGGAACTGGCCGGTAAGTAAGAGGACACGAAATGGCCCATAAGAAAGCTGGTGGTTCATCCCGCAATGGCCGCGATTCCGACGGTCGACGCCTTGGGGTGAAAAAATTCGGCGGCGAACATGTCGTGGCGGGCAACATCATTGCGCGCCAGCGCGGAAACAAATGGTGGCCGGGCCAGGGCGTGGGCGAGGGCCGGGATCATACCCTGTTCGCCC
>JBCCVK010000378.1:0-2644 GCA_039195495.1 Pseudomonadota bacterium | reverse complement strand
GTTACGACGCTCAGACCGCCCTGTTGCAGCTGATCCGCCAGGGCCTGAGCATTGCGTATGACGTTGGCCTGATAGTCCTTGAACTGCGGCTGCAGCGCTTCCCCAAAGGCGACTGCCTTGGCCGCGATGACATGCATCAGCGGACCTCCCTGAATGCCGGGAAAAATCGCGGAATTGACCTTTTTGGCCAGAGCCTCGTCATTGGTGAGGATCAGACCGCCCCGCGGTCCGCGCAGCGTCTTGTGGGTCGTCGTGGTGGCGATATCCACATGCGGGAATGGGGACGGGTAATGTCCGGTTGCGATCAGACCTGCGAAATGCGCCACATCCGCCAAAAGATATGCGCCGACCTTGTCCGCGATTTCGCGGAAGCGGGCGAAGTTCAACTGGCGCGGAATGGCGGAACCGCCGGCGATGATCAGCTTCGGCTGATGGTGCTGCGCCAGCGTTTCGATCTGGTCATAATCCACATCCAGCGTGTCTTCGCGGACGCCGTAATGCACGGCATTGAACCATTTGCCTGACTGGTTCGGCCGCGCGCCATGGGTCAGATGCCCACCTGCGTCGAGCGACATCCCGAGGACGGTGTCACCGGGGCGCAAAAGCGCCTGAAAGACCCCCTGGTTCGCCTGGCTGCCTGAATTCGGCTGGACATTCGCAAAGCCGCATTCGAACAGCGCACAGGCCCGTTCCATGGCCAGAATCTCTGCCTCGTCGACGAACTGGCATCCGCCATAATAGCGCCGGCCAGGATAACCTTCGGCGTATTTGTTGGTCATGACCGAGCCTTGGGCCTGCATGACCGCCTTCGAAACGATGTTCTCCGAGGCAATCAGCTCGATCTCGTCGCGCTGGCGGCCAAGCTCACGCGAGATAGACCCGAATATTGCCGGATCGGTGTCGGCCAGGTCAGCAGAAAAGAAGCCGGTGTCGCGGTAGGGTGCGTTCATGTCGAGATCTCCTTCACGCGACCCGGTCGCGCGGCGCTTTGCCGTCAAAAAAGTCGTTGAGATTGTCGAGGACCCGGAAGCCCATGGCCTGGCGCGCCTCTTTCGTGGCGCTGCCAAGATGCGGCAGCATCACCAGATTGTCGCATTGGGCCAGCATTGGATTGATGGCCGGTTCACGCTCGAAGACATCCAGGGCCGCACCGCCGATGGTCCCGAACATCAGGGCCTGGGCCAACGCGGCTTCGTCGACAACTTCGCCCCGCGCGGTATTGATCAGGAACGCATCCGGTTTCATCAGATCAAGTCTGCGGCCGTCGATCATCCTTGCATTGGCCGCACCGCCCGGGCAATGCAAGGACACAAAATCGCATTGCGGCAGCAGATCGTCGATCGTCGAAACCTGCGTTGCACCGAATTGAGACAGAACATCCAGGGGCACGTCCGAACGATTGTAGACCAGGATGTCCATACCGAAGCCGAAATGCGCGCGCCGGGCCATTTCCCGTCCGATACGCCCAAATCCGACGATGCCAAGTGTCTTGCCGGAGACCTTTGTGCCGACAAGATGCGTCGGTCGCCATCCATCCCATTTGCCTGCCCGCAACTCCCGCTCTCCGTCGCCGGCGCGGCGTGCAACCATCAGCATGAGCGTCATGGCGAGATCCGCAGTGCATTCCGACAGAACGTCCGGCGTGTTGGTTATGGCAATGCCATGGGTTTTGGCCTTCTCCACGTCGATATGGGAATATCCGACGCCGTAATTCGCGAGGATCTTGGTCTGCGCCTTGCGAACGTCCAGCGCTTCCGCCCCGATCTTGTCGGTGACCGTCGGCAGGACCGCGTCATAGCGCTGGATCGCCTCGCGAAACTCGTCCTGCGTCAGCGGGCGGTCGCTGCGGTTCAGCACGACATCGTAATTTGCGGCCAGTTGCGCCTCGACCGCTTCGGGCCAGCGGCGGGTGACCAGAACGGTCGGGTTCACCATCACGCAGCCTCCATCACGTTTGCGATTGTCTCTCCGATCTGACCGGGATGTTCGGCGACCGTGACGCCTGCGGCTGACAGGATCTCGACCTTCTCAGACGCGCTTTCCCCAAATGCCGAGATGATCGCACCCGCATGACCCATGGTCCGCCCCTTCGGCGCCGTCAGACCGGCGACATAGGCCACGACCGGTTTGGTCACATGATCCCGGATGTAAGCGGCGGCCTCCGCCTCCTGCGGGCCGCCAATCTCGCCGATCAGGGCGATGACATGCGTGTCGTCATCCTGTTCGAAGCGCTCCAGGATGTCCTTGAACGACGAGCCGTTGATCGGGTCGCCGCCGATCCCGACTGACGTCGACACCCCGATGCCGCGTTCTTTCAGCTGGCTGGCCGCTTCGTAGCCGAGCGTGCCGGACCGGCCGACAATGCCAACATGACCCTTCAGGTAAATGTGCGACGGCATGATGCCGAGCAGCGCCTTGCCCGGGCTGATCGTGCCAGCGCAATTTGGGCCGGTCAGCACCATCCGACGCTCTTTCGGATAGCGATACATGTAGCGTTTCACCCGGATCATGTCCTGTGCCGGGATGCCATCGGTGATGCAGACGCAGTACCGAATGCCGGCATCGGCAGCTTCCATGATGCCGTCGGCCGCGAAGGGTGGCGGGACGAAGACCAGTGTTGCTTCGGCGCCGGTTTCTTCGACCG
>JBCCVK010000377.1:0-2650 GCA_039195495.1 Pseudomonadota bacterium | reverse complement strand
GAGGCCGCCGGCCTGCAGGACGATCTCGACGCGATCGGCTTCAACCTGGTGGGCTATGGCTGCACCACCTGCATCGGCAACTCCGGTCCGATCCAGGAGGAGATTTCCGACGCGATCGCCGAAGGCGATCTGGTCGCGACCTCGGTGCTGTCGGGCAATCGCAATTTCGAAGGCCGCATCAGCCCCGACGTGCGCGCCAACTATCTCGCCTCGCCACCGCTCGTGGTGGCCTATGCGCTGGCGGGAACGCTGGACATCGATCTGACGTCCGAGCCGCTGGGTCGGAACGAGAACGGCCGCGATGTCTACCTGAAAGACATCTGGCCCTCACAGGCCGAGATCGCCGAGATCGTCGAGAAAACCGTAACCCGCGAAGCGTTCCGGTCGAAATATGCCGATGTCTTCGAAGGCGACGACAAATGGCGGGCCGTGGAAACCACGGACCGGAAAACCTATGACTGGCCGGCGGGCTCCACTTACATCCAGAATCCACCCTATTTCCAGGGTATCACGATGGCGACCAAGAAGATCGAGAATATCGAGAATGCCAGAATATTGGCGATTCTGGGCGACATGATCACGACGGATCACATCAGTCCGGCGGGTTCGTTCAAGGAAAGCACACCCGCCGGACGATATCTCATCGAGCGCCAGGTGCCGCCGAGCGCGTTCAATTCATACGGATCGCGCCGCGGCAATCACGAGGTCATGATGCGCGGCACCTTCGCCAACATCCGCATCAGAAACGAGATGCTGGAGGGTGTCGAAGGCGGATACACCAAGGGCCCCGACGACCGGCAAACCTCGATCTTCGACGCGGCAATGGCTTACAAGGATCGCGGCATTCCGCTGGTGGTGTTCGGCGGCGAGCAGTATGGCGCAGGCTCGTCGCGCGACTGGGCGGCCAAGGGGACCGCGCTTCTGGGGGTAAAGGCCGTGATCGCGCAAAGCTTCGAACGTATCCACCGGTCGAACCTGGTGGGGATGGGCGTGGTTCCATTCGAATTCACCGGCGGCGACACGCGCGCGACGCTGAACCTGACAGGCGAGGAAACCGTGTCCATTCATGGACTCGACGCCATCCAGCCGCTGCAGGAGGTGCCTTGCAGCGTGCGTTTCGCCGATGGTAGCGTGAAAACGTTTCAGATCAGGTGCCGGATCGACACCGCGGTCGAGCTTGAATATATCGAGCATGGCGGTGTTTTGCATTACGTGCTGCGCAATCTGGCAAAAGCCGCCTGAAGCCGAAGCCGCCCGACAGACCGGTTCGCGTTTTCCCGAATTTCCGTTGGCGGGGATATCGCCGTCGATGGGCGGGGAATGTCCCTGACGACCCTGCTGGGCTTGGTCCGACGCGTCTCTCCACCGCTCTCGAAGCGCGCATGAAGGCCGCCGCATGGAAGGCTCGGGCGGACATGCGGGCCATCGAGAAACCGTCTGGCGTATCTTTCGCAACCACCAGTCGTCTGGATCTTGGATTGCTGCCGTACCCCGATCGTAAGGCGGCTGCCCGCCGCCGGACATCGATAAAGGTTGCTTTAAAATCGATAAAAGGCATATGATGGACAAAGCATGAAATTAATTTTCACATAGTAAAAATGGGAGGGGTGGATGTTTTTCAAGAAAGGCATCGTTCTGGCGCTGTCAGCGATCGTCATGGGGACGGGCGCGGCTGCGGAAACCGTCCTCATCCACGGCGAGGCTGGACCAAATCGCGGCGCGCGTGCCGCCGCGCTGCAATGGTTCGCGGATCGCGTGACTGAACGGTCGGACGGCGATTTGCGGATCGACATCCAATGGGGCGGCGCGCTTTTCAAGGCCAATGCCTCCGTCCAGTCGATCCGTGACGGCGTCGCGGACATGGGCACCGTGATCGCAGTGTATTTCCCTAAGGAAATGGCGGGCTATGGCATCGCCGACCTGCCGCTGGACAATCCCGATCCATGGGTCGGCATGCGCGCCACCGATGCCTTGATGCGCGGATCGGAAGCGATCCAGCGCGATCTGGCCGACAAGAACCTGGTCTATATCGGCAGTTGGACCACCAGTCAGGTCAATATCGGCTGCAAAGGCGCCGCGATCCGGTCGGTCGACGACGTGACGGGCAAAAAGGTCCGCGGCGTCGGTGCCTACGGCAAGGTATTCGGCGAAATCGGCGCCAATATGGTATCCATGTCGATCTACGACGCCTATCAGGGTCTGGACACGGGGCTGATAGATTGCTCGCAAGGCTATTCCTTCGCCGTGGCCGCGCTCAAGCAGGAAGAAGTGATGGACAGCTACACGCTTCTTAATTGGGGACAGGTGGGTGGATTGGGCCTGTTCATCAACAAGGACACCTATGACGGTCTCACGCCGAAACAGCAGACCGTGCTGGCCGAGACGGGTCGGGATATGGCCGACGAGTTCGGGCGTATCATAACCGCGGCCAACGAAAACGCGATCGTCGCGATGAGAGAGCGGGGCGTGGAGATCATTGAACTCCCCGAAGGAGAGCGCGCCAAACTCCTGACCATGGGGAAAAAATTCGTCGAACAATGGATCGATACGGCGAATTCGGCTGGTTTGCCCGGTGAAGCGCTGCTGAAGGAATACCGTACTCTGATCGCCGAATTCACCGCCGAACGCACCAATAACGGCTATCCTTGGG
>JBCCVK010000376.1:0-2651 GCA_039195495.1 Pseudomonadota bacterium | reverse complement strand
GGATCTCGTCGCGGAACTTGCGCGGGACTGGCTGGACGGAGCAGACAGGAACCGGACGCGGTTGATCAAACATGCCTGCCGCACTCTGATCAAGACCGGCCATCCAGGCGTGCTTGCCGCTTTTGGTTTTCCACCTCCGGATCTGCGGAATGTGCGTCTTTCGTTGTCCCCGGACACGGTGAACTTGGGGGACGACCTCGTTCTGACGCTGAGCCTGACAGGCGGTGGGGTCGCGCAGCGCTTGCTTATCGACTATGTGTTGGAGTTTCGCCGTGCGCATGGCGGGTGCAGCCCCAAGGTTTTCAAATGGACCGAAACCGACCTTGCGCCAAGTGAGACCAAATGCCTCGAAAAGGTGCATGCTTATCGAAAGGTAACGACGCGTAAGGATTATCCGGGCGCGCAGCGTGCGTTGATTCAGATCAACGGTCGGATCGTCGCCGAGGCGCCGTTCGAGCTGAAACTGGATCGAACCGAAGAAAACCTGCGCCGGGATCGATCCGATCGGCCGGTGGATCGGATTTGACGGAAAACGCGGTCATCCTGCATAAGCTTTTTTTCGCGGATCTCCACCCGCTCGAAGTCGGCGGCCGATAAAATCGGGTACGGTTTTCGGTCATCCTGTACGAGGTTTTCGATGTGAGGCGGTTTTCGGCGAATCCAAAGCGCAAGATGTCGGAAATGCCCCTGTTCATGCGCACGGGGCCGGATATAGGCGAAGACACCTGATTGGGGAGCGCATCGCATCATGGTCTATAAAAGTGACATCGAAATCGCCCGCGCGGCGAAGAAGATACCGATCCAGGAAATCGGAGCGAAATTGGGAATCGGCGGCGACGACCTGCTGCCATACGGGCACGACAAGGCGAAGATCGGTCAGGATTTCATCGATTCCCTGCGTGGGCGCGAGAATGGTAAGCTGGTTCTGGTGACGGCGGTCAATCCCACCCCTGCCGGTGAGGGTAAGACGACGACGACCGTCGGTCTTGGAGACGGTTTGAACCGGATCGGCAAGAAAACCGCGATCTGCATTCGCGAGGCGTCTCTGGGACCGAATTTCGGAATGAAGGGCGGCGCCGCCGGGGGCGGCTATGCCCAGGTCGTGCCGATGGAGGAGATGAATCTGCATTTCACCGGGGATTTCCACGCGATCACCTCGGCGCACAATCTGCTTTCGGCGATGATCGACAATCACATCTACTGGGGCAACGAATTGGGGATCGACATCCGTCGGGTGGCGTGGCGTCGTGTCGTCGACATGAACGACCGGGCTCTCAGGCGGATTATCTGCTCACTTGGTGGGGCCGCCAACGGCTTTCCGCGCGAGACCGGGTTCGATATCACCGTCGCCTCGGAAGTGATGGCCATTTTGTGCCTGGCCACCGATTTGGGGGATCTGCAAAAGCGGTTGGGCGACATGCTCGTGGCCTATGGGCAGGACCGCCGCCCGATCTACTGTCGCGATCTCAAGGCCGACGGGGCCATGGCCGTGCTCATGAAAGACGCGATGCAGCCGAATCTTGTCCAGACGCTGGAGAACAATCCCGCCTTCGTGCATGGTGGTCCCTTCGCCAATATCGCCCATGGCTGCAACTCGGTCATTGCCACGACGACGGCGCTGAAACTGGCCGACTATGTGGTGACCGAGGCCGGTTTCGGGGCCGATCTGGGCGCTGAAAAGTTCATGAATATCAAGTGCCGCAAGGCGGGCATTACGCCATCGGTCGTGGTCATCGTCGCCACGGTGCGGGCGATGAAGATGAACGGTGGTGTGGACAAGGCCGACTTGGGCGCAGAGAATGTGGAGGGCGTGAGAAGAGGATGCGCCAATCTGGGCCGTCACATCGAGAATCTGCAAGGTTTCGGCGTGCCGACGGTCGTGGCAATCAATCACTTCGCTACCGATACGGAGGCCGAGATTCAAGCGATCAGGGATTACGCGGCGGAACTCGGGTCGGAGGCGGTCCTGTGCACGCATTGGGCCGATGGGTCGGCGGGCATCGTGGATTTGGCCGAACGCGTCGCCGCCATTGCCGAAAGCGATGTGGCGCGGTTCCAGACGCTCTATCCCGATGAGATGTCATTGTTCAGGAAAATCGAAACCATCGCAAAGCGTATCTACCACGCTGACGAGGTGCTGGCCGACAAGAAAATCCGTGCTCAGTTGAAGCTCTGGGAAAAACAGGGTTATGGCCAGTTGCCGGTTTGCATGGCGAAAACCCAATACAGTTTTTCGACCGATCCGAACCTGCGCGGTGCGCCCAAAGGGCATTCGGTGCCCATACGCGAGGTGAGGTTGAGCGCGGGGGCGGGTTTCGTGGTGGTGATCTGCGGTGAGATCATGACCATGCCCGGCCTGCCGCGCGGACCCGCGGCGGAACGGATCATGCTGAACGAAGCACGACAGATCGAGGGTCTGTTCTGAGACCGGGCGGTACAATGTATATTCCATGGATCGGAATCACTTGGTGTCTTGACGCCCTGCGCGCGCATCATCCAAGGGCCACCCGGACGCTTTCGCGCCCCCCGGCCTTTTGAAAGCGGATTTTGATTGAAGGATTGAAGGAAGGGGACGCGGCGATGGTGGCTCGGGTGATCGATGGCAAGGCTTTCGCGGCCGGCATGCGAAAGAACGTGACGCATCACGTGGC
>JBCCVK010000375.1:0-2683 GCA_039195495.1 Pseudomonadota bacterium | reverse complement strand
GACGTCAAAATGCATGCGCTTAGCCGTCTTGGGTTTCTGATACATGAAATAAGACAGGCTATCGGTCGAAGCATAGGTCAGCCACTCGTCGATCGAGAGTCCGTTCCCCTTGGATTTCGAAATCTTTTCACCTTTCTGATCCAGAAACAATTCGTATGTGAAATGCTCCGGGGCCTTCTGGCCGAGGATTTCGCAAATCCGATCATAAAGCGGCGTGTTGGTCGAGTGATCCTTGCCGTACATCTCGAAATCCACGCCAAGCGCCGCCCACCGCGCCCCGAAATCCGGCTTCCATTGAAGTTTCACGCTGCCGCCGGTCACCGGCAGGGTCCATTCGCGATTCCGCTCGTCCGCGAAGGCAATGGTGCCGTCGATGGCGTTCACGTCCCTCAGCGGCACGTAGAGGACACGACCGGTCTCCGGGTGGATCGGCAGGAAAATCGAGTAGGTCTGCCGACGTTCCGCACGCAGCGATTTGAGCATCACCTTCATGATATCGTCATAGCGCTCCGCAGCCCGCAGCAGCACCGTATCGAACTGACCGGTCTTGTAGAATTCGGTAGCCGAGATGAATTGATACTCGAACCCGAAGGTATCGAGGAAACGGCGCAGCATCGCGTTGTTGTGATGGCCGAAGCTTTCGAATTCCCCGAAAGGATCGGGGACCGAAGTGAGCGGCCTTTGCAGATGAGCGCGCAGAATGTCGGCGTTCGGCACATTGTCGGGCACCTTGCGCATCCCGTCCATATCGTCCGAGAAGCAGATCAGTCGGGTGGGAATGTCCGAGATCACCTCAAAGGCGCGACGGATCATGGTGGTGCGCGCCACTTCGCCGAAAGTGCCGATATGCGGGAGACCGCTTGGACCGTAACCGGTCTCAAACAGCACATATCCCTTTTCCGGTGGCGTTTTCTCATAGCGTCTGAGAAGGCGGCGCGCCTCTTCAAACGGCCATGCTTTCGATGTCATCGCGGCTTGACGCAGATTGGACATGATGCGCTCACAAGATTTCGACCGATCTCATGCCGGAAGATGTGCTCTCCCTATTGCGGAGCATGAACGGCGTCAATAACTTGGAGCGGAACCAGGGTTTTGCAAAGGATGAACCGATTCCGTGTCCGACATGCCCCATCCCATGACCCCGCAGGATTGTCTGGTTGCGGTTATGATCGCGGTTAGCGCCTCGGACGCCACGATCCGCACATCGGAACTGCTGACGATTCAGCAGGAGGTAAACTATCTTCCGATCTTCGCAGAATATGACGTGGATCGTCTGCGCATGATCGCGCAGACGGTCTTCGACCTTTTGGAGCAGGAGGATGGCCTGGACACTTTGTTCGGTCTGATACGCGATAACCTGCCCGAGCCTCTAAACGAGACGGCCTATGCGCTGGCCTGCGATGTGGCGGCGGCGGATGGTCTTTTGAAGCAGAGCGAACTGCAGATGCTTCAGGAAATCCGACATGAACTGAATGTCGACCGCTTGCATGGCGCAGCCATCGAAAGAGGCGCGCGGGCACGGCATATGACCGTGTGACGCGGACGCTGGGCCAACGCCGTCTTTACCGTGGTTCGATACGTCCCAAGATCTCTGGCACCGATCCGGGCGACGAGATGACCTGGGAATTCGCTGTCCGGGCGTCGAACCAGCTTCGCAGCAGTGCCGTCACCGACGTCCCGAACATGGCGGGATACGGTCTGCGCCGACATCTTGTTCGATGGCCTGCCGGTTGCGGGAATGGGCCGAGAAACGCATTTCATAGGGGCCATCACATGCGAAACCACGCCGGTATGTCGGCTTCGAAGCGGCGTGAGCTATCCGCGTCAACATCCGCCGCAGTGTCTTTCGATCATCTTCCCGGAATGTCTGCGCGGCTTCGGATTATCCCTGCCTGGGGCGTTTCATCCTGTTGAAAACAATGCGTTCATTGGGGGCGAGCCACGGTCCAGCCCGGCGCCGGTAAAGCGCGCGCTCTTCCGGTTGTACGATGCGGGACCAGGCGTGCCGGTGGTGGCCGCGTTGCCTTAGGGCGGCGGCGTTGTGACAGTGTCCTCCTTCGTGCCGGCGGGTGCGGAGGCGGCATCGTCACCACCGGTTGCCGCTTCGACATCCTCGGCGACCATGTCGTTCCGCATCGTCGTTTGTTCGGCTTCGGGCAGCGCCTCGATCGTCCTGTCCGCACCGTCGCCGACGATCAGCGGCAGCATTCCGATCGAACCGGGCAGCGTGGTCTGGGCTACCGGCGGCTCGACCCAGCTGAGCGTATCGAGGCTGTGACAGTTGTCGCAGATGCCTTGCCATTGCGGATGGATCGCATGGCAATTATCGCAAACCCATTGCGGACCGCGCGGTGCGGACAGCGCCCGGGTCAACCAGCCGCGCACCACCGAATCTTGCGCGCCCTCGCCGCGCTCGATCGCCGCCATCAACGTGAGCGCCCGCACGGTCGGGTGCGCCTCGGCAAGGTCGCCGATGGCGCGGCGGGCCGCGGGAAAGTCCTCGGCGGCAATGTTCAACTCCGCCAAAAGCATTCTGGTCTCGGGATCGTCCGGCTTGAGCGCGGTCAGTGCCCTGAACCGCTTCAGCCGCGCAATCGGGGTTTCATCGGGTGCGATCTCGGCAAAGGCCGCGGCCAAGTCGGGATGTGGCTGCGATGCCCCGGCCTTTTTCAGGACCCGCGCG
>JBCCVK010000374.1:0-2707 GCA_039195495.1 Pseudomonadota bacterium | reverse complement strand
GCGAGGTGGGTCGGATGGCCGGGGTGAATGTACCGCTACACGCGTGCGAGCATTTTTACATCGTCACCGAAAGGATCGAAGGTCTGACGCAGTTGCCCGTGTTACGAGTGCCTGACGAATGCGCGTATTACAAAGAGGATGCGGGAAAAATCCTGCTGGGCGCGTTCGAACCCAGAGCCAAGCCCTGGGCGGTGAACGGCATCCCCGAAGATTTCGAGTTCGACCAGTTGCCCGAGGATTTCGAACATTTCGAACCCATTCTCGATGCGGCCGTGAACCGGATGCCGATGCTGGCCGAAACAGGTATTCACACCTTTTTCAACGGACCCGAAAGTTTCACGCCCGACGGTGCTTATCATCTGGGTCTTGCACCGGATATGGACAACGTCTGGGTGGCCTGCGGTTTCAACTCGATCGGGATCCAGTCGGCCGGCGGCGCCGGCATGGCCCTGGCGCAATGGATGGAGGATGGAACGAAGCCTTTCGATCTGGGTGACGTGGACATCGGCAGAATGCAGCCTTTCCAAGGCAACAAGACGTATCTGTTCGAACGCGCGAAGGAAACATTGGGGCTGCTTTACGCGGACCACTTTCCTTATCGCCAGAAGGTGACCGCGCGCGGGGTACGGCGCACGCCGTTTCACGAGCACCTGAAGGCGCGGGGGGCCGTATTCGGCGAATTGGCGGGCTGGGAGCGCGCCAACTGGTTCGTCGGAAACGGTCAAAAAGCTGAATACCGCTACAGTTGGAGGCGACAGAATTTCTTCGAGAATGTCGGTGCCGAGCACGCGGCGGTCCGCGAAGGCGTGGGCATGTATGACATGTCTTCCTTCGGCAAGATCCGGGTCGAGGGGGCGGACGCGACCGATTTTATGAATTATGTCAGCAGCGGCCGGCACGACGTGCCGGTGGGAAAGATCGTCTACACGCAGTTTCTCAACCATCGCGGCGGGATCGAGGCGGACGTGACCGTCACCCGCTTATCCGAACGGGCCTACGTGATCGTCACCCCCGCCGCGACACGGCTGGCCGACGAAACCTGGATGCGACGCCATCAAGGCGACTTCAACGTGGTCATCACGGATGTAACGGCGGGCGAGGGCGTATTGGCCGTGATGGGACCAAGAGCGCGGGAGTTGATGCAGCGCGTCTCGCCCGACGACTTCGGCAATGAGGGGCATCCTTTCGGCACGGCGCGGCAGATCGAGCTTGGCCAGGGTCTGGCCCGGGCACATCGCGTGAGTTACGTGGGTGAATT
The DNA here is from genome assembly GCA_039195495.1 of Pseudomonadota bacterium. GTDB lineage: Bacteria > Pseudomonadota > Alphaproteobacteria > Rhodobacterales > Rhodobacteraceae > JBCCVK01. Next base: position 1,449 of record JBCCVK010000374.1, on the reverse strand, counting down.
GGGTTGGGAAATCTATGTGTCCTCCGACATGGCGCCCCATGCTTTCGAGACGCTTTACGAGGCGGGTCAGGATCTCGACCTGACGCTCTGCGGGATGCATATGATGGATACCTGCAGAATCGAGAAGGGCTTCCGTCATTTCGGCCATGACATCACCTCCGAGGATCACGTTCTGGAAGCGGGACTTGGCTTTGCGGTAAAGACGGACAAATCCGACTTCATCGGCCGCGATGCGGTGTTGCGAAAGAAAGACGAAGGGCTGAACGCCCGCCTCGTACAGTTTCGTCTGACCGATCCCGCGCCGCTGCTCTACCACAACGAACCGATCGTACGAAATGGCCAGATCGTTGGATATCTGTCGTCGGGCGCGTATGGCCATCATCTGGGGGGGGCGATGGGCTTGGGATATGTGCCCTGTCAAGGCGAAACCGCAGCAGAGGTATTGGCCGCAACCTATGAGATCGACGTCATGGGCGCCCGGATACGGGCCGAGGCATCGTTGCAACCGATGTACGACCCCAAATCGAAACGGATGAAAGCATGAAAGGTCATTGCCGAAACAGGCCGCGGGGCATGGGGCATATTGCAAAATCGTCATACGGCGCCTGCCGACATGTTCACGGCAGCGTCGTCATCGTGGTTTTGCAATCACGTTTGAGGATTCGTGATCACGAATTTTGAAAAGTTGTCCATCATATCAAAAAATCCCATCCCCCGCGCTTGCCAGGACGTGACTCTCGGCCCGAATGTCTTATTGGTGTGAACGAAATTCATTAACCGGCGTTGCCGCTGGAAGAGGCATGACATGGCTGACGTGAACCGGGGCAACCGCCCGCTGTCCCCTCATTTGACGATTTATCGCCCGCAGCTGACATCGATCACGTCGATCTTGACGCGGATCACGGGCAATGCCTTGCTGGTGGCCGGTTTGCTGATCGTCTGGTGGTTTCTGGCCGCGGCCACCAGCCCGGAATATTTCGCGATCGTCGATGGCCTGCTTACGTCGTGGCTCGGCGATCTGATCCTGACCCTGTCGGTTTGGGCGCTATGGTATCATTTTTTCGCCGGCCTCCGGCATCTTTATTGGGACACCGGGCGGGGGTTTGAGTTGGATCACGCTTATCTGCTGGGTTATGGCGTCATCGCAGGCTCCATCATCCTTACCATTCTGACACTCATCATCGTGTAAGGGACGAACCAATGCCGTTCATGACGGATCGCAAACGCGCCCTGGGCCTGGGGTCCGCACAGGAAGGCGCCGCGCGACACTGGAGCGTGATAACCAGTTCGGTAGCGCTGGCCATTCTGATCCCGCTTTTCACGATCACCTTCGGCCCGTTTCTAGGCCGACCCCACGCAGAGGTGGTGGCGCATTTCGCGCGCCCCTATCCGGCGATCGTCGCCGCGCTGACGATCTTGGTGAGTTTCATGCACTTCAAGACCGGGGTG
>JBCCVK010000373.1:0-2713 GCA_039195495.1 Pseudomonadota bacterium | reverse complement strand
TCGCCGATATGCTCAGAATGGGAAAGCTGACATTGACGGCGATCCTGACGCCCCTGGTGATCCTTCTGGTCTGGCTGATAATGCAGAAAATCCGCAAACATCTGCAATAACGACCTGTCGGCACAAGGCCCTTCGACCCTGAAACGCGACTTCGTTCAGCCGCGGGTAAACGGTGATCACGGCTCGTGCCTTACCTGCCCCGGATGCGTGGATCAAGCGCGTCGCGCAATCCGTCGCCGATGTAATTCACGCTGAGCACGGTCAGCGAAATGGCCAAACCGGGCCAGATTACGCGCTCAGGATAAAGCACCATCCTGTCGACCCCGTCGAAGAGCAGGCGCCCCCAGGTCGGGAAATCCGGAGGGAAACCGAAGCCAAGGAAGGACAGCGCACTCTCGGTGATAATGGCCGATGCGATCCCCAGCGTGGCCGAGACCATAATCGGCGACAGAACGTTGGGCAGGATATGTCGCAGGATCATTCGGAAAGGCGGGGTGCCGATCGAACCGGCTGCCAGAACGAATTCGCGCTCTTTCAGCGACAGAACGTCGCTGCGCACGATACGCGCGGTCTGCATCCAACTGGTGATACCGATCAGAACCACGATCAGCACGAAAACCCCACCTTCGGGTCCGAAAGCGGCGGCGAGCGATTCGCGGAAGAGCAGCACCGCAACAAGAATCAGAGGCAGCAGAGGCAGGGCCAGAAACAGATCGGTGAAACGCATCAAAAGCCCGTCAAGCCGCCTGAAATACCCTGCAATCACTCCGATCGTCGCGCCGAGAAGGAGGCTGAGCGACATCGCCGAAAGTCCAACCGCGATCGACACCTGCCCGCCGGACATCATTCGGGCCAGCATGTCGCGCCCGATTTGGTCGGTCCCCAGCGGATGCGCCCAACTGGGCCGACTGTTACGCTCGCGAATGTTTGAATAGGTGGGATCCACGTCCCACACGAATGGTCCGAGATAGACGAAAGCGATGACCAGCAGAAAGAAGAACAGCCCGAAAAGCGCGCCTTTATGCGTCTTGAATTGGTCCCAAACGTCCCACCATTGGCTACGGGCCTGGCGTTTACGGCTGTCGATGTCAGTCATAGCGGATTCTCGGATCGAAAATGCCGTAAAGTATGTCGGCAATCAGATTGAACAGCACGATCAGGATCGCGAAGATGAACGTCAGCGTCTGCACCATCGGCAGGTCATTGGCCTGAATCGCGGTGATCAGCAATTGCCCGATACCGTTCACCTTGAAGACCTGCTCGGTGATGATGGCGCCGCCAAAGATCGATGGAACGCCCAGCGCAATGACGGTCACCACCGGTATCATCGAATTCCGCAGCACATGAACCATCACCACCGTGCTTTCAGTCAGGCCCTTGGCACGCGCGGTACGCACGTAATCCTGGTTGAGATTGTCCAGCATGGCGGCCCGCATGAACCGGCTGATCTGAGCGGTGGTCTGCAATGCAAGCACCATGACCGGTAAGATCATCTGCCTGAGTTGAAAGACGAAGCTGTTCCAATCCACCACCTTATGCGTGGTATCGTAGATCGATGGAAACCAACCGAGATTGACCGAGAAGATCATGATTACCAGAACGCCCGAGAAAAAAGGCGGCACCGAAAAGCCGATCATCGACACGAACGTGCCGGCTTGATCGAAAACCGAATACTGTCGATAGGCAGAGTAGATACCGATGGGCAAGGCGATCAGGACACCCACCACATAGGCCAGGCCAACCACCCAGAGAGTCTGCGGCAGACGTTGCACGACGATATCCATGACGGGACTGCGCGTTTGCCAGCTGATGACGCGCTGCCTGTCTTCGGCGAACCCGGTCCCGAGATAATAATCGATCATATGCAGCGGCTCGACCCAGAAGAACTGCACAATCCACTTCCAGTAACGAACCGGAATTGGCTCACCGAGCCCCAGCGCCTCCCGCATCTTCTGTTTGACCTCGGGCGGTACGGTCAACGGCACCTGCGCCATCGGATCCCCCGGCGCGAGTTCCAGCAGCAAGAAGATAACGAGACTGATGAGCAGAAGCGTCGGGATCGCGATCAGCAAGCGTCGGACGGTGAAGTTCAGCATTCAGACACCTTGGCACATCGGCCGCCGTTATCGAGATTGCGAAGGTAGGGTGAAGGCCGAGGCCCCCACCCTACCGAGAGAGCGGATCACTTGACGCGATACCAGTCTGCGACGTTCCAAAGCTCGCTGTCCCAGACATTCAGCTTGACGCCGCCCAGGCTGTTGGCATGTCCCGACAAGCGGCCGCGATGCACCAGCGGGATCATCATGCCGTTTTCGACGGCCATGTCGTTCAACGTCTTGGCGATCCGGGCCCGCTCTTCGATATCGGCGGTCCGGGTCAGCTCGGCGTGGAGCGCATCGTATTCAGGCATGCAGAAACGGCTGATGTTCTCGCCCTGCCACTGGGTGGCCGGTTTCGGCGCCTGATCGCACAAACCGTTGCCCAGATACGACTGCGGGTCGGTGCCGTTGAAGGTGTTGGCGTACATTTCGACGTCGGCGTAGAATTTCTGGAACGTGTCGGGCGATCCCGGGTCGCCGCCGAAGAAGACCGATCCGTCGACGTTGCGTAACTGGGTTTCGATGCCGATCTCGCTCCACCACTGCTTGATGAGCGCCTGGAAGTCTTGGCGCACGGCATTGGTCGAGGTCTGGTACAGGATCTTCAGCGGCAC
>JBCCVK010000372.1:0-2733 GCA_039195495.1 Pseudomonadota bacterium | reverse complement strand
TTGGCCGAAAACGATCAGAGCTATTACATCGCTTACGTGTCCGAGCAGAATCTGGTCGAGGATCGAACGGGCGAGCCGGTCGACCATCCCGACCTGCCAAATCTGTTCGGCGACTTCAAAGGCGACCGATACACATTGGATTTTCAACTGAACTGATCTTCCGCCCCAGGCGGGCGGACCGGCCGCCCCGCATCACGGGATTTCGACCGTTCGAAAGCCGGGTCCGTCGTCCGATGCGGGCGGGGCGGAAACGCATTTCTTTCGATCGAAATCCCACATATTCGCGATCCGCGGGCGGGTGTCGCCGGTGGTCGGCGCATCGGCAAGCGGCTGGAACACGCTCATTCCCATGCGGCCGTCTAATACCCCAGCGCGCATCCGTCCTTACGGGCATCGGACGCACCGTGCAAGGTTCCGGACGCCTCGTCGATCCAGATCGCTTGCGCACCGCCGATCGGAGCGGCCGGTATCTCGACAAGGTGGCCACGATCCGCAAGCTCCCGGCGGACCTTTTCCGGATACCCCCGTTCCATTTTGAGCGTTCCGACATCGCCGAAGCAACGCGGGGCGTCGATCGAACTTTGCGCATCCAGTCCGAAATCGATCATATTGGTCAGCATGCGCGCATGTCCAACGGGCTGATATGCACCACCCATGACGCCAAACGGCATCATCACCCCACCCCCATCGCGCAGCATGGCCGGGATGATCGTGTGCATCGGGCGCTTGCCGCCGGCGGCTTCGTTCGGATGACCGGGTTCCAGCGTGAACCCGGCTCCGCGATTTTGAAACAAAATACCGTATTTCGACGAGGCGAGGCCCGAACCGAAGCCGTGAAAAATCGAATAGATCAGCGACACCGCCATGCGGTCCCTGTCGACCACGGTAAGATAGACCGTTTCCTTATGCACCGCTTCGGACAGCGCATGTGGACATGGCATCGCGCGTTTGGGATCGATCAGCGCCGCGAGCGCGGCCGCCGTTTCCGGCGACAGCATGTGGTCCAGCCGCGCCGTATGGTCCGCATCGGCCAGAACCCTGTCGCGGGTATCGAAGGCCAGCTTGGCGGCTTCGGTCTCGATATGCGCCCGATCGGCCCCCCACGGCTCCATCGTCTCAAGATCGAACAGGGACAGAATGCCGGCGACCAACAAGGCGGTTGCGCCCTGCCCGTTCGGCGGATGCTCGATCAGTTCCATCCCCTTGTAAACACCCGAGAGCGGCGCCGTATAGGCACAGCATGTCCGCGCGAAATCCTCCAGAGTGTGAACGCCGCCCAGAGCCCGAAGCGAAGCGACCATGTCCTCGGCGACCTCGCCTTCGTAGAAGCCTGCGCGCCCCTTCGCCGCGATCCGGCGCAATACGTCGGCTTGTTTCGGCGCACGGAAGAGCCGCCCGGCCTTCGGCGCCTTGCCATCGAACAGGAAAAAACGCTTCGCCTCGTCTTGCAGGATAGAGGCGGCCCCAGCCCAGTCGAAAGCCACACGAGGAGCGACCGGAACCCCCTCTTCCGCATACCGGATCGCCGGGGCCAGAATTTCATCCAGTCCTTTGGATCCATGATCCTTGCACAGGGTGCAGAAGGCATCGATCGCACCCGGTATCGTTACCGCCTCCGATCCGTTCGGTGGTATCGCCGAATGACCGGCCTTGCGGATCTTTTCGGCCGCCAACGCCATCGGCGCCCGTCCGGAACCATTCAAGGCAATGATTTCGTCATCGCCCGCGCGCGAGACGAGAGCGAAACAATCGCCGCCTATACCGGTCATTTGCGGCTCGCAAATTCCCAATACGACGGCCGCGGCGATGGCTGCATCGACCGCGTTCCCGCCCTCTTCGAGCATCTGAACGGCCACTTTGGCGGCAAGCGGGTGGGACGTTGCGCACATGCCGTTGGCGGCGATGACGGTGGACCGGCCGGGCGAGTGAAAATCGCGCATGAACTTCTCCTTGATCATCGGAAAGCTAATCCGGGCCAACCCGCTTGAAAAGCTTCGAATCACATTTCGTTTGTCCTGTCGCGCGATCGGCAAGGGGCATCTTCCGAAATCTGCACCCTCTGGACGCCGATCACCGCGATGGAGTATCAATGAGCAGATCCTCGGCAGGAGATTTGGTTGATGGACAAGGTTGTCATCGCAGGGGCGTCGCGTACCGCCATGGGTGGATTTCAAGGCGTGTTCGACAAAATATCCGCCGCCACGCTGGGCGGCGTCGCGATCAAAGCCGCACTCGACGATGCCGGGGCGGCGGCGACGGATGTCGACGAACTTCTGATGGGGTGCGTTCTCTCCGCCGGGCAGGGCCAGGCCCCTGCCCGTCAGGCGGGCTTTCTCGCCGGTCTCGAAGCCGCGACACCTGCGACCACGGTCAACAAGATGTGCGGTTCAGGCATGAAAACCGTGATGATGGCGCATGATCAGATGGCGCTCGGTCAAACGGACATGATGGTTGCCGGAGGCATGGAAAGCATGTCCACCGCTCCGTATCTCCTGCCGAAAATGCGCGGCGGGGCGCGCATCGGGCACGGACAGGTCGTCGATCACATGTTTCTGGACGGGCTCGAGGACGCCTATGACAAAGGCCGCCTGATGGGCGCTTTTGCCGAAGACTGCGCGAAAGCATTCCAGTTCACGCGCCAGGCCCAGGATGAATATGCGCTGCGCTCGCTGTCAAATGCGCGCGCGGCACAGCGAGAGGGGGCGTTCGAAGGCGAAATCGCCGCGGTGACGG
>JBCCVK010000371.1:0-2744 GCA_039195495.1 Pseudomonadota bacterium | reverse complement strand
GACCATTCTCGCCGCCGAATATTTGCGGGCGTGGGCCGAACGTGCCCGCACCTTGTCGTTGCCGTTGGAGTGGATGCTTGTGACCGGCGCCATCGGCTTCGTGATCTTTGGAAATCGAATCGTTCATTTCGTCACGATGCTGGAGGCGCCCGGTATCGTGACCGACCTGCAGTTCTTCATCTCCACGGTTCTGGTCTATCCGCTGGTGGTGGGGATGTCGCATCTGGTATTCGGGATACGGAAAATGGCGCCCGGTGACGTCAATACCCTGGGGCGAAAGATATGAGACGCACACAGAAAGAGACCGAGGACAGTGCGCGCAAGATAACCAGGCGGGGTCTTCTGGCCGCGGGGGTGCAGCTTGGTTTTCTCGGCGTGCTGGCCTTGCGCATGCGTCAGCTTCAAGTGGAGGAAGCCGATCAGTTCCGGCTGCTGGCCGAAGAGAACCGGGTAAATATTCGCCTGCTTCCGCCAGCGCGCGGCGTGATCTATGATCGAGACGGCCACGCGCTGGCCGAGAACGAGCAAAATTATCGCATCGTCATCGTTCGCGAGGATGCGGGTGATGTGGAAACGACACTGAAACGCGTGGCGGAATTGGTGCCCGTTTCAACCGAAGAGTTTGAAAAGGCGGTCAAGGAGATCAAAAGGCGCAGCCCCTTCGTGCCGGTTACCGTCGCCGATTGGCTGACTTGGGAAGATCTGGCCAAAATCGCCGTCAACGCACCCGCCCTGCCGGGCGTGATCCCTGAAGTGGGTTTATCGCGCAGTTATCCGTTCGGCGCGGATTACGCCCACATTGTCGGATATGTCGGTCCCGTCAGCGACTATGACTTGAGCCGGATCGAAGATCGGGATCCATTGCTGCAAATACCGAAATTTCAGATCGGCAAGACCGGCGTCGAAAATAAACTGGAACGTCGGTTGCGCGGCAAGGCGGGCAGCAAGCGGATCGAAGTCAACGCGGTCGGTCGTATCATGCGAGAACTCGGTCGCAACGAAGGCCGACCTGGCGCGAATGTTCAACTGACCATAGATTCCGCGCTGCAGAATTTCGTCCAGGCCCGCCTTGGGAAGGCAAGCGCGTCCGCGGTGCTGATGAACGTGCGCAATGGGGATCTGCTGGCCATCGGTTCGACCCCGTCCTTTGATCCCAACCTGTTCGTGCGCGGGATCTCCGTCGCAGATTACGATGAGCTGACTGGAAACGCCTACCGACCACTTGCGAACAAGGCGGTGCAAGGCACCTATCCGCCGGGCTCCACCTTCAAGATGATCACGATCCTGGCGGCGCTTGAAGAAGCGCTGATCGAACCGGAGGAAACAATCCATTGCCCGGGTTTCACCGAACTCGGCGGGCGCCGATTTCACTGCTGGAAAGGTGCCGGACACGGCAAGATGAATCTGCGCGATGGTCTCAGCCAATCCTGCGACGTCTATTACTATGATCTCGCGACCCGGGTCGGGATCGAAAAGATCGGCGCAATGGCACGTAAACTGGGTCTTGGTACGCGTTATGACCTTCCCATGTCGGCGGTGGCCGAAGGCCTTGTGCCGACGAAAGCCTGGAAACGCGAAAAGCGCGGCGCCGACTGGGTTGTCGGAGATACGCTGAACGCCGTGATCGGCCAGGGCTTCGTATTGAGCTCGCCACTGCAACTGGCGGTAATGGTCGCGCGGCTCGCCGCCGGAACGGCCGTTTCCCCTCGTCTCGTGAAATCGATCGACGGTGTAGAGACCCCAAACGGTCCGGGAAACGCCCTTGACCTCAATTCGGCCAATCTGCGTCTGGTGCAGCAAGCCATGTTCGACGCCGTCAACCATCAACGGGGGACGGCCTATGGTTCCAGAGTGATCGAAGACCGGATGCGGATCGCCGGCAAGACCGGCACCAGCCAGGTTCGCAGCATCACCGAGGCGGAGCGTGCCCGTGGTGTCATCCAAAACCGAAATCTGCCTTGGCGGCAGCGCGACCATGCACTCTTCACCGGTTTCGCCCCATTCGAGGCGCCTCGTTACGCGGTGTCGGTCGTGATCGAGCATGGCGGCAGCGGAGCGGAGGTGGCCGCGCCGATCGCGCGTGACATTCTCCTGCAAGCGCTCTACGGCACCCTTCCGCCCCTGAGTGCCTATCCGACCAGCCAGCGCGGCCGGATCGAAGAAATGCAGAATTCGCTGCGGCTCAGAGATCCTCGATCACAGGGCGACGGCGAGGAACGGTCGCGCGCATGAGCTATCTCGAATATACGGTCAAACGCGTTCCAAGCGGCTTCCGGAAGGTTCTGTTTCTCAACTGGCCCCTGATTTTGTTGTTGATGGCCGTCGCAAGTATCGGATTTCTTCAACTGTATTCCGTGTCGGGCGGTAATTTCGCCCGCTGGGCCGAACCGCAGATGGAACGTTTTGCCGTCGGGATGGTCCTGATGTTCGTGATCGCTTTCGTACCGATCTATTTCTGGCGCAATTTGGCTGGTGTGGCCTATGTCTCCTCTTTGATTCTTTTGGTCACGGTGGAGTTCTTCGGAGAGGTGAAATTGGGTGCGAAACGCTGGATCGACCTGGGATTCATAAGCTTACAGCCGTCGGAGCTGATGAAAATCACGCTGGTGATGATGTTGGCAGCCTACTACGACTGGTTGGATGTCAAGAAGACATCCCGTCTTCTCTGGATCCTCGTCCCGGTCGCTTTGGTGCTTGTCCCCGCATTTCTGGTATTGCGCCAACCCGACCTCGGCACAGGGCTT
>JBCCVK010000370.1:0-2746 GCA_039195495.1 Pseudomonadota bacterium | reverse complement strand
GGAACGGATTCTAAACCTGAACGGCCCCCATCAGGGGGCCGGGTCAATGGATATACCGGCCGGTGCGGAGGCGGCGGAGATGCGCTTTGCCCTGAAGGAGGAAATCGAGAATTTCGCCGCAAAGGTCGTGGACCTTGTCACACCGAAGAACACGAGAGGATGGAAGACCCGGACGGAAGCCCTGTGGAAAGACGTGCAAGAGCGCGGCTTGAAGGCACGGACGGATGCGACGAAGAAACTTTACATGTCGAAGTTCCGCAAGGCGCTGCGCGACACGCTGCGCGAGGTGGAGCCGAACGACAAGCGCCGCATGCGCGTCGAAGCCGGTCTGATGGAGATCGTTCGGATCGACAAGGAGATTCTCACGAAACTCCAGGAGGATTATCAGTCTCGTGTAAAGGTCGGCAATGCGGATCTGACGGTGGTTCCCCGATGGGAATGGATCGTCAGGATGGCGCGCGAGATGACGACCAGCGCCGACATGGAGTTGCGGGCCATAGGTCTGATGATGGTCACGGGCCGTCGTTTCCGGGAAATCCTTCAGACGGCGGATTTCACGGCCTGGGTGGAGAAGACAAGGGCCGGCGAGATCCGGCATCGATGGCTTCTGGGCTTCAAGGGCCAGCTCAAGACCAAGGGCGGTGTGCAGACCATGTATGGCAAGAGATTTCCCATCCCGGTGCTGGCCCCGGCCAACGAGGTTCTTACGGCTTTCGAAGGACTGCGCGCCAGTCCGGAGGGGCAAGGCTGGCTCGACGCGCCGGAGCGGCAGCTTGCGACCACGGACAATCCGAGATTCAACCGCAGCCTGCAAAGCAGCGCCATTGCAAGATACTGGCCCGCGAAGACCCCGCTGAGGCTCAAGGAACTGCGCGCCCTTTATGCGGAAATCGCCTACGTGAACTTCGTGCCGCGCACGACGCGCGCACCTTATTATGCCCGCGTGCTCGGGCATGGTGAGGAGGATCTCACCACCTCGCTCAGCTACATGAAATACATGCTCAACAAGGAAGCGTTGGCTCAGGGCCGGGAGGAGATGAACCGCCTGACGATGCTGCGGGACCGGCAAAGGGAAGACGCGGTCGCCGCGTCCGGTCGTAAGCGGGACGGAGACGGCGCCTCCGATGAGGATCGGGTGTCGTCCGACCTCGTTGATATCGAAAAAGAGTGAACGGAAGACGACCGTCACGCGCGCCACGGCCAGCGGAAGCGGCGGGGGCATTTTTCACGTCGCCGCTATTTTCGCAGAGCGTGTCCCGATTGGCCGCGAAGGGCCGCAGAACTCGGGCCGGAAGACACCCGTTCGGTTGCGGCCATCCGGTCGCGTCCGGCGCGGGTGACCAGAGCGCCTGGCAGAAGAAAGATCGGATTGCCGCGGCCCGACCCGTCCAAAAAGGGGATCGGGTCCGGGCGGGCGGCGCAAAGGTCGCCCCTCCTGCCAGCCAATCTCCGGCGATCGGATGTGCGCCGGTCAGGTTCGTTCCGTCAAAGTCACTTGCTTTCCTCTCCATGCCTCATCGTGCCCAGCGCAAGACCAGAGGATCGAGCGGGCGCAACAGTTCCAAAAGATGGCCGCGGATGCGGTCGTTCATCGCAGGGATCGGGTGGCGGCAATGCTCGGACTTGATGACACCGCCCGCTTTCATCGCCGCCTTGGCGCCTCGGAGGCCGGTCTGTCGATTCTCATGGCTGATTGCGGGAAGAAGCCGATTGTAAAGGGCCAGCGCCTCGTCCCGCCGGCCCTCACGGTGACCGCTTATCAAGGGTTTGATAAGATCCGGCATCATGGCCGAAGTCATGCTGCCCGTGGCGCCGGCTTCTAAATCGGCGAAAAGCGTTATCCCCTCCTCACCATCGAAGGGCCCTTCCACGGCCTCACCACCGGCGTCGATCAGCGCGGCGATTTTGTTGGCGGCGTGTTTGCATTCGATCTTGAACAGTCTCACCTGCTCGATCTCTTTCGCCATGCGCGCCAGAAACGGCACGGACAGATCGACGCCGGATAGCGGGGCGTCCTGGACCATAATCGGCAAGCCCACATCGCTGACCGCCTGAAACTGCTGGAAGGTCATGTCCGACGTTCCGCGCAGGAGCACGCCGTGATAGGGCGGCATCATCATGACCATCGATGCGCCGACGGACTTGGCCAGCCGCGCCCGGGCCACGACGACGTCGGTCGAATAGTGGCTGATCGTCACGATGACCGGGACCCGCCCATCCACATGTTCCAGTGACAACCGCATGAGTTCGTCCCGCTCCATGTCGCTCAGCAGAAATTGCTCCGAGAAATTGGCAAGGATGCATATTCCGTCTACGCCTTGATCAATCATCAGGTCGAGCACACGGCGCATGCCGTCACGGTCGAGCGTTCCATCGGCGTTGAAGGGGGTTGGGGCAACGGGCCAGATCCCGGAATACATGGTCATGTCAACATCCTGTATGGCGTGTCAGTCGGCGAAATCGCCGGCGTAAGGGTAGATTTTCATACTGCGGTCCACGAAAAGGCCCGCCCAGTCCGGGTCCGAACGCGCAATGGCCGCGCGCAGCAGACGCACCGAATCCCCTGCCTCGTAATCGCCTTCATGGCCGGTCATATCGGTCTTCGTTCGCCCGGGGCGAAGACTGTAATAGAGTACCCCTTCCTTCTTCAACGCACGAGCCAATGAGATCGTCACCGCATGTGCACTCGCTTTGGTAGAGCGATAGATGGCCAGGTTCGCGGTGCGCATCTTGCCGAAGATTCCGG
>JBCCVK010000369.1:0-2757 GCA_039195495.1 Pseudomonadota bacterium | reverse complement strand
GCGATTATCACGCGACCATGGACAAGCTTCTGGAGATTTCCGACCGCGCGGGGTTCGAGAGGCGGGCGGAAGTTTCGAAGCAGGCAGGCAAGCTGCGCGGTTTCGGCATCGCCAATTATATCGAAGCCTGCGGCATCGCGCCCTCGAATCTGGTGGGCCAGCTCGGCGCCCGGGCGGGACTTTATGAAAGCGCTACCGTACGGGTGAACGCCACCGGTTCGATCAGCGTGATGACCGGTTCGCACAGCCATGGTCAGGGCCATGAGACCTCGTTCGCCCAGGTGGTCAGCGAGATGATCGGCATCGACGAAAGTCAGGTCGAGATCGTGCATGGCGACACGTCGAAAACCCCGATGGGCATGGGCACCTACGGCTCGCGCTCGATCGCGGTGGGCGGTGCGGCCCTGGTGCGTGCGACCGAAAAGGTCATCGGCAAGGCCAGGAAGATCGCCGCGCATCTGATGGAGGCGTCGGATAGCGACATAGAGCTAAAGAATGGCCGGTTCGTTGTCGCGGGCACCGACAAGTCGGTGGCCTGGGGCGACGTGACGCTGGCGGCCTATGTGCCTCACAATTATCCCCTTGAGGATCTCGAGCCGGGGCTTGAGGAAACGGCTTTCTACGATCCGGCCAATTTCACCTTCCCCTCCGGCGCTTATGGCTGCGAGGTCGAAGTGGATCCCGAGACCGGCAAGGTCGATATCCTGGCTTTTTCGGCGGCCGACGACTTCGGCAACATCATCAATCCGATGATCGTCGAAGGCCAGGTTCACGGTGGTCTGGCCCAGGGTCTGGGACAGGCGCTTTTGGAAAATTGCGCGTATGATGAAAATGGTCAACTGCTCTCGGGGTCGTATATGGATTACTCCATACCGAGGGCTGACGACATGCCCAGCTTCACGGTCGACCATTCCTCGATCACACCTTGCACCCACAATCCGCTGGGCGTGAAGGGCTGTGGTGAGGCCGGGGCCATCGGCGCGCCGCCCGCATTGGTGAACGCCGTGATCGATGCGCTGCGGCGGGGCGGCCATGACGTGACGCATATCGACATGCCGTTGTCGTCCGATCGGATCTGGGCCGCGATGCGGGGATGACCTTCCGCCCCGGCGAGAGGCGCAAGAGGCATCGCCGGGGATATGTCCCCGTGTCCGAATATGAGAAAGCCGGGGCAGACAGCCCCCTGAAGGGAGAATAAAATGTACGCATTCGACTTTGAGCGACCCGTTGCCCTGGCCGACGCGGTTGCGGCGCTGACATCGGACGAGGCGCAGGCCCTGGGGGGTGGTCAGACCTTGATCCCGACGCTGAAGCAGCGATTGGCAAATCCTTCGAAGCTGGTCAGCCTGACCGGTATCGCCGAGATGAGGGGCATCTGTACCACGGACGACGGACTGCTTTGTATCGGTGGGACCACGACCCACGCGGCCGTGGCGGCCGATGGCGGCTATCCGGCGCTGTCGGCGCTGGCCGGCCGTATCGGCGACCCCGCGGTGCGCAGCCGCGGCACCATCGGTGGATCCCTGGCCAATAACGATCCGGCGGCCTGCTATCCGGCGGCGGTCCTGGCTTCCGATGCGACCATCGTGACCAACCTGCGCTCGATCGGGGCGGACGAGTATTTTCAGGGCATGTTCGCCACGGCTTTGAACGAGGGCGAGATCATCACCCAGATTCGTTTTCCGATCCCGGAAAAGGCGAATTACCAGAAATTCGTTCAGCCCGCCTCGCGCTTCGCGCTGGTGGGCGTGTTCGTCGCGAAATATGCCGGTGGCGCGCGGGTGGCGGTGACCGGTGCCTCGGAAGACGGGGTCTTCCGCTGGTCAGAGGCAGAGGCGGCGCTGTCGTCGAATTTCTCCGCGGAGGCCATCGATGGGCTTTCGATAGGGGGGGACGGCATGATCTCGGATTTGCATGCCTCACCCGGCTATCGCGCGCATCTGGTCAAAGTGATGGCCAAGCGGGCAGTGGCCGCCGCATGAGCCGCACCTGATGGGCGCGCCCCCGGTTCAGGACGAAGAAGGCGCCGTCATTTGACGAATCCCTGATCACGATCCAGGGGCATGATGATCATGTGAAACTCATTTCGGCAGTGGACCGATCATCATTATCATCTGTCGGCCCTCCATCTTGGGCATGTTCTCGACTTTGCCGTGTTCCTTGGTGTCCTCTGCCACCCGTTCCAGCAGTTCCCGGCCCAGGTTCTGATGCGCCATCTCGCGTCCGCGAAAACGCAGCGTGATCTTCACCTTGTCTCCATTTCCAAGAAATCTGAACACGTTGCGCATCTTGACGTCGTAATCATGCGTATCCGTGTTCGGACGGAATTTCACTTCCTTGACGTCGATGATCTTTTGCTTCTTGCGGGCTTCGGATTCACGTTTTTGCTGTTCGTATTTGTATTTTCCGAAATCCATGATCTTGCATACGGGCGGATTGGCATTGGGAGAGATCTCGACCAAATCCAAATCGGCCGCATCCGCCAGTTCCAGTGCCTTTATGGGGGGGACGAGGCCAAGATTCTCGCCTTTCGCGCCGATCAGCCGGATTTCGGGGGCCCGGATGCGGTCATTGACGCGGGGGCCTGTGTCACGCACCGGCGGAGCGTTGTGAGGTCTGCGAGCTATAATGTGGTTCCTTCTGACGTTTTCGACAAGTGTCATCAAAGGTAAACTGCGGATGCATACGCTTCAACCGGATTCAGGCGATCGGCGAAGGTTTGTCATCTCATCGGATCGCGTCGATCCGGTCGCGGGC
>JBCCVK010000368.1:0-2765 GCA_039195495.1 Pseudomonadota bacterium | reverse complement strand
GCCGTTGCGGCCCACCACCGACAGCACGCCCGCCTCCAGGGTCAGGTTCACCCCTTGCAGCGCATGGGACTGGCCATAATAGACGTTCAGATCGCGAATCTCGAGGATGGGGGGGCTCAATGCGCATCCTCCCCGCCGAGATAAAGCGCCTGCACCTCCGGATCGTCCTCGATTTCCGCCGGTTTGCCCTCCTTGAAGATCCGACCATTATGCATCATCGTGACATATTCCGAGACGCGCAGGGCCACATCCATGTCGTGCTCGATGAGGATGAAGCCCATATGCCCGGGCAGCCCGGTAAGGATGTCGATCAGCTCGCGCCGCTCGGTCGGGCTCAGCCCGGCGGCGGGCTCGTCGAACAGGATGAAGCGCGGCGCGCCGGACAGGGCCATGGCGATCTCGAGCTGACGCTGCTGGCCGTGGCTGAGATCACCGACCACCGTGTCGCGCGCCTCCCAGAGGTTGACCATCTGCGTCAGTTCCTCGGCCGCGGACACCAGCGCATTGTTCCTGCGCGCGCGCAGGAAGGAAAACCGTCCGCGCGACACCCCCAGACAGGACAGATAGACATTGTCGATCACCGACAGCCTGGCGAACAGCAACGAGATCTGATAGGTTCTCCGCAGCCCCCGGCGGATGCGCTCCTGCACGGGAAAGGCGGTGATATCCTCGCCGAAAAAGCGGATCGTGCCTTCCGAGGGCGGGAAATCTCCGGTGATGCAGTTGAAAAGCGTGGTCTTGCCCGCCCCGTTCGAGCCAAGGACCGCGCGGCGTTCGCCCGGGCGCACGGTCAGGTCGATATCGGAAAGCGCCGTCAGAGCGCCGAAATACTTCGACATGCCGCGCAATTCCAGCGCGTTCTCCGTCCCGGCGCCCGCGCGGGCGTTCATTCCCGCATCCCGCCGGTCAGGGGATCGCGCCCGCGGCTTGCCCGCAGCCGATCCCAGAGGCCCAGAAGCCCATCTTCGGAAAAGAACACGACCACCAGAAAGCCAAGCCCGATCAGCAGTTGGAACCGGTCACCGCTCAGGCCGACGGCCACGAGGAAATCAATCGCGAAGGTCTTGAGGATCACGTAAAGAAAGGCGCCGATGAACGCCCCGGCCGGATGCCGCAATCCCCCCACCACGGCGATGATCAGGATATCGATGGCCGGCTGGATCGCCACGGTGCCGGGGCTGATCTGCGCCGACTGCCAGGTGAGGAGGATCCCCCCCAGCCCCGCGGGGATGGCCGAGAACGCATAGGCCGCCACCCGGTGCGCCGTGACGTTGAAACCGAGGGCGGCCATTCGGCGCGGATTGTCCCTCACCCCCTGCAGGGCAAGACCGAACGGTGCGCGCGATACGTAAAGAACGGCGAAATAGGTGACCGCGCCCCAGAAGAGCGTGAGATAGTAAAATGCCGCCGGCTGGCGCCAGTCGATCCCGAAAAACCGTGGCGGAAAGACCGAGTTGAACCCTTGGAAACCGTTGAAAATATCGTAATTCTGCCGAGTGAAGTAGAAAAACGCCGCCGCGATGGCGAGCGTGATCATGATCGTATAGATGCCCTCCGTGCGCACCGCGAGCCAGCCGACGAAGGTGGCGAAGAGCACGGCGATCATCAACGCCAGCGGGATGGTGAGATACCAGGGCCAGCCCATCGAGATCGTATCGATCGCGCTGTCTCCGAAGATCGCCACCATGTAGCCCGCCACGCCGGCAAAGGACATCTGCGCAAGGCTGACCATGCCGCCATAACCCGCCATGAACGTCAGCGACGTCGCGATCATGCCGAGAATGAAGGTCCAGCCGAAGATCTGGAACATCACGAAATCCGAAGCGAAGGCAGGAACGATCAAAAGCAGCACGCCCATAACCCAATAGGGTGCGGGGATGCGCTCGATCCAGACCCGGTCGTCGCCGCGCAGCGCGGCGCGGGGTTCGCCCCTGGTGTCGGTCATGGACATGTCAGGACTTCCCCAACAGGCCCTGCGGGCGGAATGCCAGCACCGCGACCATTATCAGGAAGGTCAGCACCACCGCATAGGTCGGGAAATAGACCGAGCCGAACTGTTCAGCACACCCGATCAGCAGGGCGCCGAGGGCCGCACCGGGGATGGAGCCCATCCCGCCCACGATCACCACGACCAGCGAGGCCAGAAGGAAGCGGATATCCTCACCCGGCGCGGCCGACTGAAAGGTGGCTCCGACCACGCCGGCGAGACCCGCGAGACCCGCCCCGAAAAAGAAGACCCCCACGAATACAAGCTGGATCCGCGCGCCGGTCGCACTCAGCATGTCGCGGTCATCGACACCCGCGCGGATCAGCATCCCGATCCGCGTCCGGTTCAAAACCAGCCACATGGCCACTCCGATCACGACCGAAGCGGAAAAGATCACGATCCGCACCGCTGGGTATCTGAGATACGACGTCACGACCTCACCCGAGGAACGCACCCGCTGGCTGGTCACGAGGCCCGTCTCCAACGGACCCGAGAGCCAGCCGGGCGGCGTGATAGTGTAAAAGTCGCCGCCCACGCCCCAGAGCATCAAATCCGCCAGGACGATCGAAAGCCCGATGGTCACGAGCGTCTGGCGCAGATCCTGCCCTTCCATGCGCCGAAAGACGAAGATCTGCATCAGAATGCCAAGCAGGCCCACGACCAGGAACGCCGCCGGGAAGGCCAGCAGCCAAAAGCCCGTCCGCTCGGCCACGAAATAGCCGATATAGCCGCCCAGCAGATACAGCGATCCATGGGCCAGGTTCACGTTGCGCATCAG
>JBCCVK010000367.1:0-2767 GCA_039195495.1 Pseudomonadota bacterium | reverse complement strand
GGCCTGCCAGTCCTCATCGATTCGCGACATCGTCCAAAGTGCTTCGACCGGAAGAAAATCCCGCGTCGCAGCCAATCCGATCACCAAAGAGCCGCTCACCGTGACCAGATCGTGCAGGGCCGTCAAGGCGAAGAGATCGAAAGCATGAACGATCGCCCGCAGGCGGGCCAGACTGTCGGCGGGCTGTTCGACGGGCACGATCCCGGCGGTGACGGTCAACGGCGCATCGAGCGCGCCCTGCGCGAAATTCAGCATCGGATCCCATGCCGCGGCCTGACGTTCAACCAGCGTTTCGGGGGTTTCGGCGCGATAGCAGATCAGATCGGAGGCGCCATAATCCGCGATCAGATCGGCGACCTCTCGTTTCTGGCCGGCCACCTTGTCGAGCGCGGCATTGGTCAATCGCGTGAACGGCATCGAACGGGGATCGACGTTTCCTTCTTGCGCGGCCCATTCGGCCGCCACCGTCCGCGCCAGGGCGATGGTCGGAACGCATAAGCCATATCCAAGCGGTGTCTTGATCGATCGGTCATCCAGACGAACGACGAAGCCATCGCCATCCGATCCGACGGTGACCGCTTTCCAGAACCGTTTCGCAGCCCATTCGTTCATGGCGACCCCCGGCGGGTGTTCCCGCCCCCGATCATCGGGATAAACGCAAGGTGGTGCCGGTCATCCCGCCCCCGGCACCACATGGCGGCCGCAACGGCCTTTGCCGATATGCCCATGATCGCCAGACATGCACCGGCCCCGCCCCTTTCCGGCGGGTCGCGCCGGATCCGACGCGCCCGCCGACACCGGACATGGCCAGACATGGGTCATACATCCTCCGGCCCCTCGAATGGATCGCCGGACATGTCCGTCTCACGCCAACCGACGGTGGCCCACGTATGCCGCATATGTTCGGGTAACGGCGCCGTCACCGTCAGCGGCGCTTTCGTCACCGGATGTTCGAGGGACAGGGAGCGGGCGTGCAGATGCAACCCATGGTCGATGGCGTCGCCGAGTTGCATCCCCCAACCGTCGCCCGGATTCTCCCGCCCGGCCCTGCCGTATTTCCCGTCGCCGATGATGGGATGCCCGATCCCCGCCATATGCGCCCGCAGCTGATGGGTACGGCCCGTGACCGGTGTCAACGCCATCCAGGCCGCCCGGCGGCCGAGATTGGACAGAACGGCATAATCGGTATGGGCATGTCGGGCGCCGGGCGTGCGGTCGACCTCGGATGGATGAACGCACAGCATCCCTTCCCCTCCGCCCGCATCGTGGCCGGGCGACTTGATCAACCCGTAGGTGATACGGCCCTTTCGAGGATGCGGCACACCAGCGACGATGGCCCAGTAAATCTTACGGATCTCCCGACGGCGAAAGACCGTCGCCAATGTCGCGGCAACGGCGCGGGTGCGCGCCATAAGCAGAACGCCCGACGTATCCTTGTCCAGCCGGTGAACGAGACGCGGATTCTCATCGCGTTCGAAACGCAAAGCCGGGGCGAGCGCATCGACATGGCGCGTCTGCCCGCTGCCGCCCTGTACCGCGAGCCCCGGCGGCTTGTTCAGGGCCAGAAGATGATCGTCGCGATAAATGACGCGGGATCGGAGCAGCCGCGCCTCCGTCGGGTCGGCTTGACGGGGGGGCCGGTGGTCCGGGCCGGAGGTTCCGGACGGAAGGGGAGGGATGCGGATCACCTGCCCCGCCATAACCCGCGCCCCGGCCTTGGCCCGGCCGCCGTTCAAACGCAGCTCACCCTTCCGGCACATTTTCTCGATCCGGCCCTGATTGAGCTGCGGGAACCGACGTTTCAACCATCGATCGAGGCGCTGGTCCCCTTCTCCTTCGGCCACGGTCAGGATCTGCACACGGTTCACGCGAAAACCGCCCGCGCCAGCAGGGTCCCCAGAAACAGACCGGAGATGGAAAGACCGACCGACAACGCAACGTAAAGCGCCGCCTGGCCCAACTGGCCGCGTTCCATCAACGTCATGGCCTCCAACGAGAAAGAGGAAAACGTGGTGAAGCCACCAAGAAGCCCGACCATCACGAAGGGACCGAGATGCGCCAGCTCGTATCGGGCGGCGGCCGCGACGAAGATGCCCATCAGGATCGATCCCACGATGTTAGCGGTCAAAATCGCCAGAGGAAATCCCGACCCGGTCAGCCGAAGGATGGCGATACCGGTCATGTAACGCAATGCGGCACCGATCGCGCCGCCAAGGGCCACATGGATCAAGGGAACGGTCATGGCTTCCTGTCGCCGGTTGGCGGCACATTGTCAATTCCGACGCCTTGCGCGAAGCTTGGTGAAATAGTCGAGGCGCTTTTTCAACTCCCGCTCATAACCGCGTTCGACGGGCTGGAAAAAGATGGGGCGCTTCATCCCTTCCGGGAAATAATCCTGACCCGAAAATCCGCTCTCGGCATCATGATCATAGACATAGCCCGCACCATATCCATGATCCTTCATCAGCGACGTGGGCGCATTGAGTATATGTTTGGGCGGTGGTTGCGCGCCGGTCTTGGCGGCCGAGCGCATTGCGGCCCCGAATGCGAGATAGCCCGCATTCGATTTGGGCGCCAAGGCCAGATAAACAACCGCCTCTCCCAGCGCCAATTCACCCTCGGGGGATCCGAGACGTTCATAGACTTCCCACGCATGCAGACAGAACGTCTGCGCTTGCGGATCGGCCAGGCCGACATCCTCGATCGCCATGCGGGTGATCCGACGCGCCAGATATCGGGGGTCTTCCCCCCCTTTCAGCATTCGCGC
>JBCCVK010000366.1:0-2776 GCA_039195495.1 Pseudomonadota bacterium | reverse complement strand
ATCGGGCAGTTCAGGGCCGTCGAGCCCGGTTTTGCCGTGCACATGCTCGGCCGTGACCAGAGGCCGGTTCAGAGGGCTGTCGCATCCGGCATAGACCGGGATATCGGTGCGATCGGCAAGCTCACAGACGATCCGGGCGTTCTTGGCCGTCAACTCCAGCGGGACATTCCCGGCGACAGCGGTGATGCCCAGAACCTCGATCTCTTCGGGGCTGGCCAGCGCCAGCAGGATCGCAACGGCGTCATCCTGTCCGGGGTCTGTGTCGATGATGATCTTGCGCGCAGTCATGGGTGGCCTCCGGGATATTGAAGGACGGACACTGGCAAGTGTCGCCGCTCTTGTCTAGCAAATTTACGCGCTGCCGCGGGCCGTCTTTGCCATTGCTGGCGGGAGTTTGCCGTTGGCGCGATGTTCTTCGGTTTTGACCTCGTCCCAAAGAGCATCCATTTCCTCGAGGGTGCTGTCCGTCGGGGTTTTACCCCGATCAGCCAACCGTGCCTCGACTTGCTCGAACCGGCGGGTGAACTTGGCGTTGGTGCGGCGCAGAGCGGCCTCGGGCTCGATACCCAAATGACGACCCAGATTTACCATCACAAAGAGCAGATCGCCGAATTCATCCTCAAGCGCGTCTGCGTCCATGCTTTCGCGCGCCTCTTCCAGCTCGGCGGCTTCTTCGGTGATTTTGGCCAACACGTGGCTGGCATCGGGCCAGTCAAACCCCACGCGAGCCGCACGCTTTTGCAATTTGTGCGCCCGCAGGAGGGCAGGCAGGTTGGCAGCCACACCGTCCAGTGCACCTTGCTGTTCCTTGCCTGCGCGTTCGGCGGCTTTGATCGTTTCCCAGTCCTTCGTCTGCTGTTCAGCCGATTTGTCGCGGGATTCATCACCAAAGACATGCGGATGGCGGGCCACCATCTTGTCGGACATGGTCCGCACCACATCCTGAAACGCGAAATGACCGGCTTCTTCGGCCATTTGGGCGTGAAACACGGACTGGAACAACAGGTCGCCCAATTCGCCCTTCAGTTCATCCCAGGCCTGTCGTTCGATGGCGTCTGCGACCTCATAGGCTTCTTCAATCGTATAGGGCGCGATGGTGCCGAAATCTTGCTTGATATCCCACGGACAACCGGTTTCCGGGTCACGCAGACGACGCATGATTTCCAACAAACGTTCGATACCTGCGTCCGAGTTATGGATCAGCGGATTTTCAGCCATTGCGAAGCCCCTTATTCCGGTGTCAGATGCATCCATCTCGCAGCTTGGATCAGGAGTCCACCCCAGATGCCCGTCGTCAACCGAATTGCCGATTTTGCCACCGACATGGCCACATGGCGCCAGCACCTGCATACAATCCCTGAGCTGGAATTCGAATGCTACGAAACAGCGGCATTTGTTGCTGAGCGTCTGCGCGAGTTTGGCGTGGATGAGCTGCATGAGGGGATCGCCAAGACCGGTATCGTCGCGATCATCAACGGTCAGGGCGAAGGACCGACGATTGGCCTGCGGGCGGATATGGACGCGTTGCCGATTCCCGAAGAAACCGGCGTTGACTATGCCTCGAAGAATCCAGGCAAGATGCATGCCTGCGGCCACGACGGGCACACAACGATGTTGTTGGGGGCCGCACGTTATCTGGCCGAAACCCGGAACGTCCGCGGCCGGGTTGCTTTGATCTTTCAGCCTGCCGAAGAAGAGGGCGGCGGCGCCGGGGTTATGGTTCAAGAAGGAATCATGGACCGGTTCGACATCGCGCAGGTTTATGCGCTGCATAACGCGCCTGGCTTTGCGGAAGGCTCGTTCTATACAACGCCGGGTCCGATCATGGCTGCTGTCGATACGTTCGAGGTTCACATTCAGGGCGTCGGTGGACATGGGGCTATGCCGCATGAAACGCGCGATCCGGTCATGGCGGCCTGTGGTATTGCGCAGGCGATTCAGACCATCGTCAGCCGCAATCACTACGCTCTGGACGATCTGGTCGTGTCAGTGACGCAAATCCATACCGGCACGGTGAATAACGTGATCCCGGACACCGCCTACATCAACGGCACGGTACGGACCTTCGACCCGGCGGTGCAGAAGATGGTTATGGAACGCATGGAGCAGATCGTGCAGGGACAGGCCACCTCTTACGGGGTTGAAGCGCGGCTTGAATATGATGTGAGTTATCCCGCCACGATCAACGACCCGGAAAAGGCCGCTTTTGCCGCTGACGTGGCGCGTGAGGTTTCGGGGGCCGAGCGGGTCACCGAAAACACCGGTCGCGAGATGGGGGCCGAGGATTTTTCATACATGCTGCAGGAACGGCCCGGAGCCTATCTGTTTCTGGGGCAGGGGGACGGTGCGGGGCTGCACCATCCAAAATACAACTTCAACGACGAAATCGCGCCGGTGGGTGCATCCTTTTTCGCGAAGATCGTGGAAAAGGCGCTGCCTGTGGCTTGACGTTAGCGCGCGTCGCCAGCCCATCGGGAACCTTGGGAGGAAGATAACCCGCAATGGCATTGGAAGATGCAAAGACTCAGGTGGACGAGGCGTTCACCAACCCGGATCTCAAAGGCCTGTCCTTTGAGAACACATTTGGTGGCGCGACCTCGTTTCTGCGCCGGCTTTATACGAAGGAACTGAAAGGCGCAGACATCGCGGTGACTGGCGTACCGTTCGATCAGGCGGTTACCAACCGTCCTGGTACCCGGTTGGGACCACGTGCCATTCGCGAGGCCAGCGCGTTGCAGTCTCCCGACGCACCCTATGGCTGGCCGTTTGATGCGCT
>JBCCVK010000365.1:0-2780 GCA_039195495.1 Pseudomonadota bacterium | reverse complement strand
CGCCGGCCATGTGGGGGCCGATGCCGCCGCGGTGATCCTCAGCGAGGCGCCGGAAAAGTCCGACGACTTGCTGCTGGTGGTGGATGTGGGCACCAATGCCGAAATTGTGTTGGGCAACAGGGAAAAGGTCCTGGCATGTTCGTCTCCCACCGGTCCGGCCTTCGAGGGGGCCCAGATCAGCGCCGGCCAGCGCGCCGCCCCCGGTGCGATCGAGCGGGTGGAAATCGATCCGGTCACCAAAGAGCCCCGTTTCCGCGTCATCGGATGCGAATTGTGGTCCGACGAGACGGGCTTCGCCGAGGCGACGGCGGCCATCGGCATCACGGGTATCTGCGGCTCCGGCATCATCGAGGCGATCGCGGAAATGCGCCTGGCCGGACTTGTGGACCGGTCGGGTCTGATCGGTTCGGCCGAACAGACCGGCAGTGCACGCTGTATCGTCGATGGGCGTACGCATTCCTATGTTCTGCACGACGGCACCGTCGACGGCGGGCCGCGGATCGCGATCACCAATCCGGATGTTCGGGCCGTTCAGATGGCGAAGGCGGCGCTTTACTCTGGCGCGCGGCTGCTGATGGACAAATTCGGGGTAGACGCGGTGGATCGCGTGGTTCTGGCGGGGGCCTTTGGTGCCCATATCAGCCCCAAACACGCCATGGTGTTGGGAATGATCCCGGATTGCAGGATCGACAAAGTCACTTCGGTCGGCAACGCCGCCGGAACCGGGGCGCGCATCGCGCTTGTGAACACCCGGGCGCGTGCCGAAATCGAACGGACCGTGCGCAACATCCAAAAGATCGAAACCGCGGTCGAGCCGAGGTTTCAGGAGCATTTTGTGAATGCCTCGGCCATTCCGAACGCGGTCGAACCCTTTCCGATCCTGAACGCGCTGGTCGATTTGCCAACCGTCGGTTTCAATGTCGGCGTCGCCGCGGCCCATCATGCCGGTCGCCGCCGCAGACGTCGGGCGGGATGACTCGCGTATCTTGTGATTGGCGGGCGGTGCCGTCGGGCGGAAAGCGGCGACATACCATCATGTATCTGACCGTATGGCATGAAAACGCGGCGGATGATCTGCTGGCGATGCTCAAGGATAAGATCGGTGCCGGGTCGTTCGACTTGCGCAGGGACGAACGGATGGGCACGCGATCCGTATTTGCCGGCGTGGATGGCGCGCGCCGTGCCTTTTCCATTCCCCAGGACGGCCCGGAGATCGGTTTTTTCGTGACGGGAAGGCCCCTGCATGGCAACCGCGCGTGATAAGGCGAAACGAATCGAGATAACGAGTCGCGCCATGCTGCGGTCGTGGCTGTCGGATCATCATACGCAGAAAGACGGTATCTGGTTGATATCTTACAAGAAACATACGGCACATCATGTGCCTTACGGGGATATCGTGGAAGAGTGTTTGTGTTTTGGCTGGGTTGACAGCCTACCGCGTTCGCTCGATGACGCGCGTTCCATGTTGTATCTGGCACCGCGCAGGAAAGGCAGCAAATGGTCGAAAGCGAACAAGGCGCGCGTCGAGGCGTTGGTTGCCGATGGTCTGATGAAGCACGCGGGATTGCAAAAGATCGAGCAAGCGAAAAAGGATGGTGCATGGGATGCGCTCAATGAGGTCGAGGCAGGCGTTTTGCCTGACGATCTGAAAGAAGCGCTGAGCGGAAACGACCAGGCTCGGAAACATTTCGAGGCATTTCCACCATCTTCCAGATGCCTTATCCTCGAATGGATTTCGAATGCCAGGAAATCCGAAACACGCATCAAACGCATTCATGAAACGGTCGATAAAGCAGCAAGAAATATCCGTGCGAACCATTACCGGCAGTAGACCGATCAGCTCTCGATATCGTCTGATCGGTCGGATCGCCGATGTTGAAGGGATAGTTGCGCTTTACTCTTTCGATCGTCATTTTTGCGATCCCTCATTTTGAAAGACCGAGATTTGACCTTCCTTCGGCCATCCTGTGCTTGCACGGGGAAGGCTTTCTGAGAGGGTCGTTTCGCATCACCACGATGAGACGGGCCTTCATGCCGCCGCGGATGCGTCGTCTCGGCGTCGTTTCGAAGGGCTTATCACCGGCAAGCGCATGCCGTCGAAGGCCGTTTCCAGTTTTTCCGGAGACCGAAAGACGGCCCGCATGGCCGCACGCCGACATTATATAGTGGCGCCGTCCTGGCGTGCCGTCTTGACATTCCCACGAAAGGCAGCGGGCGCGTTTTGCGCATGCCGATCGTGGATTCAGAAACCGGATTTGATCCGCTCGAATTCGGAGGATTGCTTTTCGCGTTGTTCGATCGATATCGGCAGCTGGGCCAGGATCGGTGCCGAGACGGCGCCAAGACCCGCCGCCTCCAATTCCTCGGCACCGAATGCGGCCATCGAGACGGCATTTGAATGGCCGAAACCCGCCTCCATGAGCGGTGCCGTGGTAGAGCCGTCGAGAATCGCGTTGATGAAGTCGTAGGCTTTGTCTTCCGACCCCTGGCCGTCTTTCATGTTCACGTAGCCGCACAGCCACAGCGAAGAGCCTTCCGCCGCCTCCCGCTGATACCCCGCCGGGAAGCCTTCTTCGAGCAGGGTGGGATAGGTCTCGCTCCAGGCCCAGCTCACCAACACTTCGCCCGTCGCCATCAACTGCGCCAATTCGCCCGGGTCCACCCAATAAGTGCGCACGTTCGGATGAACCTCGCGCAGCCACATGCTCGCGGCCTGGAATTGGGCATCGGTCACGTCGGTCCAATCACTCACGCCTGTCGCTAGATAGGCCAGCGCATAT
>JBCCVK010000364.1:0-2799 GCA_039195495.1 Pseudomonadota bacterium | reverse complement strand
GGGAATGTCGCCGCCGCGTCGCCGGAAGGCACGAAGGCCGCAATCGAGGCCGCCGCCCAGGCGCTGGCACGGCTTCGCGCGATGGGTGGGTTTGCGCGTGCGGATACGCTGCACAAAGTGGCCGACTGCGTCCGTGCCGTACCGTCGCCATGTTGAAATCCGTTATGGTCGGCATCGACAGCTTCGCGCTGGCTATGATCGAAACCGCCGAAAGTGTTGAAAACTTGGAAAAGATCGCGGCGACACCCGGGCTTGATGGCATCTATGTCGGCCCGGCCGACCTGGCGCTTGGGACGCAGGCAGCTCGGCTGGTTCCCGGCTTTGACCGTAAAGAACCCGAGATGGTCGATCCGATCAGGCGTATCGCGAAGGTCTGTGACGAGAAGGGGATCAAAGCCTGCCTGCATTGCGCAACGCCCGACCATGCTGCGAAGGCGATTAGCTGCGGCTATCACCTGACCACCGTTTCGGGCGACACCCGTCTGCTCGCCGCGGCCGCGAGCGCCGGTCGCTTCCGCGAACTGACGACCGGCGCAGATGCGCAAGACGCCGGTTCGGAAGGGGGGCGCTGATGCCTCACGTGCTCGTGGCGGGAAAACTGCATCCGTCTGGGAAACGCGTTTTGGCCGAGGCCCCGGACATCACGACGACGTTCGTCGAGGATGCGATCGAAGAGAACTACATCCCGCATGTTCACAATGCCGATGCGATCTTGATCCGAACACAGCCTCTGCGCGCCGATACGGTCGCGAAGGCGGGCAGGCTGAAAATCGTGTCCAGGCACGGTGTCGGTTACGATGCCATCGATGTCGATGCCCTCAATGCCCGCGGCATCGCGCTGGCCGTATGCGGCGATGTGAACGCGACGGCCGTGGCCGAACACGCGGCGATGATGATCCTGGCCGCCAGTAAGCGTGCGTTGCGGGCGGACGCCTCCGTTCGGCGCGGCGCGTGGGAATGGAGGAACGGGCTTGAGGCGCAGGACCTGCGCGATCGGAACCTGCTGCTCGTCGGTTTCGGTCGGATCGGGCGCCATACAGCGTCGATGATGCGCGGGTTCGGCATGCGGATTCGCGCCTTCGATCCCTTCCTGCTCAAGAGCGGATGGCCGCAGGACGGGGTCGTGCCGGTCCAAACTCTGGAAGAGGGTTTGGCGTGGGCGGATGTGATTTCGTTCAGTGTGCCTCATACCGGCAAGCCGCTTATTGGTGCCGGGGAACTCGCGGCGATGAAAGAGGGCGTCGTTCTCGTTAACACGGCGCGCGGCGGTGTCGTTGACGAGCGTGCGCTGGTCGATGCGTTGCAATCGGGCAAGGTCGCCGCCGCCGGTATCGACGTGTTCGAACAAGAGCCCGTGCCTGCGGACCAGCCTTTGATCGGGTTCGATCAGGTCATTCTGTCGCCCCATATCGCCGGACTGACCGAGGGCGCCGCAGAGCGCATGGCCATCGCGTCGGCCGCGAACATCGTCGATTTCTTCGCGGGCACCATCGATCCTGACCTGATCGTGAACAAAGAACGGATCAATGGCGAACGCCAAGCCTAAGCTCAAGGTCGGCCTTATCGGCACCGGTTTCATGGGCAAGGCCCATGCTTTCGGATTCACCTTGGCGCCGCGCGTTTTCGACTTGCCCGTGGATGTCGAACTCAGCATCGTTGCCGACATCGACCAAGCCGCCGCGTCGGATGCGGCGCGTGCCTTTGGGTTCGCGCACGCAACGGCGGACTGGCAAGACATCGTCGCGGATCCGGGTATTGACATCGTGTCGATCACGGCGCCCAACGCGTTGCACAAAGAGATGTCGCTTGCTGCGATTGCGACCGGAAAGCACGTCTATTGCGAGAAACCCCTGGCCCCCCTGGCCGCGGACGCATGTGAAATGGCGGCGGCCGCAGAGGCCGCCGGCGTAAGAACGCAAGTAGGGTTCAACTATCTCTGCAACCCGATGTTCAGCCTTGCGCGGAGGATGATCGCCGACGGCGAACTCGGCGAAATTCGCGGTTATCGCGGTCTGCACGCCGAGGATTACATGGCCGATGCCAACGGGCCGTTTACATTTCGCCATGACCCCGCCGGGGGCGGTGCCCTTGCCGATCTGGGGAGCCATGCCTTGGCCACCGCCGAGTTTCTGCTTGGCTCGATCACCGAGGTCCTGGGCGATTGCGTAACCGTGATCGGGGAGCGGACAGACGATAAAGGCAACCGCCGCAAGGTCGAAGTCGACGATATCGGGCGTGCTTTTCTGCGTTTCGCCAACGGTGCCACGGGCTCCATCGAAGGAAACTGGATCGCGACCGGCTGGAAGATGCAGCATGATTTTGTGGTCTACGGCTCCAGGGGGGCGCTGTCGTTCAGTCAGGAGCGGTTCAATGAACTGCACTATTATTCGTGTGACGACGCGCAAGGTCGCCAGGGATTTCGCCGGATCGAGGCCGCTCCGCTCCACCCGCCTTATGGACTGTTCTGTGTTGCCCCGGGCCATCAGATCGGCTTCAACGACCTGAAGGCCATCGAGGTTGCCGGTTACTTGAAGGCGATCTCCGGAGAGGGCGAAGAGCCGTTCAATTTCAGGGACGGCCTTCGTATCCAAACACTCGTTGAACGAATCCAGCGTTCGTCGCGCGAGCGAAGCTGGCTGCGCATGAAAGGCTGACGTCATGAAG
The DNA here is from genome assembly GCA_039195495.1 of Pseudomonadota bacterium. Classification (GTDB taxonomy): domain Bacteria; phylum Pseudomonadota; class Alphaproteobacteria; order Rhodobacterales; family Rhodobacteraceae; genus JBCCVK01. The sequence goes on along the minus strand of JBCCVK010000364.1, from coordinate 135 downwards.
GGACGCTACATCGCCGTCGAAGCGGGATGGATATCGCAAATCGCCGTTCCGCCCGGTATTGACCTCACCGGAGCTTCCAGAATGTCGGTGATTGTTCGTGTAAACGTTGTAAAGGCGGTCTGCCTCGCGCTTTCG
>JBCCVK010000363.1:0-2810 GCA_039195495.1 Pseudomonadota bacterium | reverse complement strand
TTGCCGGCCCCCCTGGCCGTGGAGAAGGGGGCGATTCCGGCGGAATGACGGGAGAGGTGCGTGCGTCGCGGAAACGCTGTGAATCGGCGGGATGTTCGGGTCTTTCGTTCGGGGCGCACCCCGTGCGGACCTTTGGCGGGCATATCGGTCGGGGGCGTGACCCCGCGGCCGGAAGCAGGCCGGTCTTTGATCATATCGCGACTGCCGAGTTTCGCCTCTGGGCCCTGACGCCGTCTTCGCAGCCGGGGTCGGCCCGGCGATGAGAGCCGCCATCGCGCGAAAACGGGCGTTTCGCGTGCTTTTCCGTGCGGGGCGGCGGGGGGTGATGCTCTTCGCCTGCGCGCTTCTTGCCGCGGTGATTTCGTTCTCGATCATGGCGCCACCCACGACGCTTTACATGTTTTCCGAAGCGCGGCGATTGGGCGGGGTGGATCGTCAATGGGTGGCCCTGGAAGAGGTGTCGCCGGTGATGATCCGTTCGATAATGGCGGCCGAGGACGCCGATTTCTGTCGGCACTGGGGCTTTGACATCCCTGCGATCAGGGCTGCGTTGAGGGATGGGGCGCGGCGTGGCGCCTCGACCATTTCACAGCAGATGGTGAAGAATCTGTTTCTGTGGCAGGGCCGTTCCTGGACCCGCAAGGCGCTGGAGGGTGTCATCACTCCGCTGGTCGAGGCGGTATGGTCGAAACGGCGGATCATGGAAGTCTATCTCAACGTCATCGAATTCGACGAGGGCGTTTTTGGAATCGCCGCCGCCGCGCGCCATTATTTCCAGCTCTCGCCATCGGATTTGAACGCGCTGCAGGCCGCGCGGCTGGCAATGGTTCTGCCCGCCCCCAAGCACCGCGACGCCGCCCGCCCGACCGAGGCGCAGCGGCGGCGCACGGCCGCGATCATGGAAGGGGCGGCCACGCTGGCGGCGGATGGGCGCGCGATATGCGCGACGAGTTGAAAAACGCCGCTTAACGCGGCAAAAAAGGAAAACATAAACAGGCGCATTTCATGACCCCAAGGCTTTATCATGTTCCGCTGTCCCCGTTTTGCCGCAAGGTTCGGCTGGTGTTGGCCGAGAAGAGGATAGAGGTGGAATTGGTCGAAGAACGATTTTGGGAGGCGCGGCCCGACTTTCTGCACCGCAATCCGGCGGGTAAGGTGCCGGTCCTGAAGATGGACGGGCGGTTGCTGGCGGAAAGCCAGGCCATCGCCGAATATGTCGAGGAAACCCATGCCGAACCGCCGCTGATGCCTCGAACGCCCGCGGCGCGCGCCGAAGTGCGCCGCCTGGCGATGTGGTTCGACGATAAGTTCCATCACGAGGTGACGTCGAATCTGCTTTATGAACGGGTGAACAAGAAGATCGCCGGGCAGGGGTATCCGGATTCGGCCAAGGTCAAGATCGGAGCGCGCAACATCAAGTATCATCTCGATTACATGGGGTGGCTTCTGGATCAGCGGCGGTGGCTGGCCGGCGATAGTCTGAGTCTGGCCGATTTCGCCGCGGCCGCGCATCTGAGTTGTCTGGATTACATCCGCGATGTGGACTGGGATCGGAACGTCCAGGTAAAAGACTGGTATGCAAAGATAAAGTCACGTCCCGCCTTTCGTTCGATCCTGGCCGATCAGGTGTCGGGCTTTCCGCAACCGGGTCACTATGCCGATTTGGATTTCTGATCCGCATCCCGGTCGGGATGGTTTCGACCTACCCGCGCCGGACGGGCGCGTTTTCCCGAACGCGCCTGACTTGAAAAAAGAACGGGACGCATGGATCCCGATCTGAAGACGGCGCTGCGGACCGAGGCCGAGGCGGCGGGTTTCGCGGCGATGGGGGTCTGCCGTCCCGATGCCGTCCCTGTCTTGCCCGAGCGGCTCGCGGCCTTCGTGAAGGCTGGTCGTCATGGGCAGATGGCCTGGATGGCCGAGCGTATGCCGTGGCGGGGCGATCCCGCCGCGCTGTGGCCGCGGGTCCGTTCGGTGGTGATGCTGGCCGAACTCTACACCCCCGCGCATGATCCGCTGCAAGCGCTGGAGCGGCGCGACAGGGCCGCGATCAGCGTCTATGCGCAAAATCGCGATTATCACGATCTGGTCAAGAAGCGCCTGAAGCGCGTTGGGCGCTGGCTGATCGACCGGGCGGGCGGCGAGATCAAGGTTTTCGTCGATACCGCCCCGGTGATGGAAAAGCCGCTGGCGGCGGCGGCCGGTCTGGGCTGGCAGGGCAAGCATACGAACCTTCTCAGCCGGAAGCTGGGCAACTGGTTCTTCCTCGGGGCGATCTTCACCACGCTGGACCTGCCCGGGGACGCCCCTGGAGAAGACCGTTGCGGATCTTGCCGGGCGTGTCTCGACATCTGCCCGACCGATGCGTTTCCGTCGCCGTTCCAGTTGGATGCGCGCCGCTGCATTTCATATCTGACGATCGAGCACAGGGGACCGGTGGACGAGGCTTTGCGGGTGCGAATGGGCAACAGGATTTACGGTTGCGACGATTGCCTGGCGGTGTGCCCGTGGAACAAGTTCGCACGCAAGGCCCGCGAGGTTCGATATCTTGCCCGCGACGATTTGAAGGCGCCGGCGCTGCAAGACCTGGCGCGACTGAACGATGCGGGGTTCCGGGCGCATTTTTCGCGCTCGCCCATCAAGCGGATCGGACGCGCCCGGTTCATACGCAACGTTCTTTACGCCATCGGCAATTCCGGGTTGGCCCGGCTGAAACCGGCGGCACAAGGGCTGGTCGATGACCCCGACCCGGTGGTGGCCGAGGCCGCGCGCTGGGCGGCGGGGCGTTTGCCCTAATTGCTTGCCAAATG
>JBCCVK010000362.1:0-2823 GCA_039195495.1 Pseudomonadota bacterium | reverse complement strand
GCGTCGATCCGGTCGCGGGCGCGAATTCGGATCTCGCCGTCCTGAGGAAGGCGCCGATCCGGATCACGTGCGTTCGAAGAGCCGCTCGATATCGCGAAGTTTCAATTCGACATAGGTCGGTCGACCGTGATTACATTGGCCCGAAAGCGGCGTTGCCTCCATTTCCCGCAGCAATGCGTTCATCTCTTCGGAACGCATCCGCCGGCCGGAACGGATCGAGCCATGGCAGGCGATGCGGCTGAGCACCCCGTCGAGCCGGGCGTGCAGGGCGGTGCTGTCGCCCTGGTCGATGAGTTCGTCGAGAATATCGCGCAAAAGGGCTTCAGCATTGATCTCGCCCAGTATCGCAGGGGTTTCGCGAACGGCTACGGCGCCTTTGCCGAAAGGCTCGATCGTCAATCCGAGATGAGCGAAATGTTCTGCCTGGTCCAGCAGGATCGCGGCATCGCTCTCGGGCAGCGTGACGATTTCCGGCACCAGCAGGCTTTGGGCGGGAACGCCGGCGTTTTGCATCTGTGTCTTGAGTTTCTCATAAACCAGGCGTTCATGGGCGGCGTGCTGGTCGACGATGACGATACCGTCGGCGGTCTGGGCGATGATGTAATTTTCATGAACCTGAGCGCGCGCGGTGCCGAATGGATGATCCGTTGCCGGCGCTTCGTCGGGTTCTCGTGCGGTGTCCTCGACGCGGGCGGAGACCGGCCATGGCTTTGCCAGTGCCTCGGCAAACCCGGCGGCGGCCGGGTGCGATGCGGGTCGGGTCATCCGATAGCCGCGGGCGATGCCCGCGGCCGCCGATTCGGGGCGCATCGCGCCCAGTGCCGCCGTGGCCACGGTGGATGAGCCACGATGCCCGGCACTGGCTAGGGCATGGCGCAGGGTCGAAACGATCAGACCGCGCGGCATGCCGGGGTCCCGGAACCGAACCTCGGATTTGGCGGGATGAACATTGACGTCCACCAGAGCCGGGTCGCAAGCGACGTTCAACACCGCGGCAGGATGCCGGTCGCGACCCAGGACGTCCATGTAAGCCGCGCGCAAGGCGCCGATCAGCAGCCTGTCACGCACCGGTCGACCGTTGACCGAGAGGTACTGGGCCACGGCCGATCCCCGGGAATAGGTGGGCAAGGCGGCGAAACCGGTAAGGTGGTATCCCGCGCGCGCGGCATCGATGGGCAGGGCATTTTCGATGAAATCCGCATTGATCAGGACCCGCAGGCGATCGCCCAGACCCTCGAAAAGCTCTCCCTGTTCCGGAGTAAGTTGGAGCACGGTACGACCGGCGCCGTCCCCCGAGACGTCCCGCAGGATGAAACCGACGGAAGGGGTCGTCATCGCCAGGCGGCGGACCGCGTCGCCGATCGCCCGCGCTTCGGCCCGGTCGGAGTGGAGAAACTTCAGCCTTGCGGGTGTGGCGAAGAACAGATCCCGCAACTCGACGACGGTGCCTTTGGCCAGCGCGGCGGGTCGGGGCGGCCGCATGGCGCCCCCTTCGACCGTGATTTCCGCCGCTTCGTCCGCGTCCGCGGCCCGCGATCTGATCCTCAGCCGGCCCACGGCGCCGAGCGAGGGCAGCGCCTCCCCTCGAAAGCCGAAGCTGCGAACGTTCAGAAGATCGGTCCCATCGATCTTGGAGGTCGCATGGCGGGCCAGGGCCAGCGGGAGATCATCGCCGGGGATACCATGCCCGTCATCCATGACGCGGATCAGCGTCTTGCCGCCGTCCGCATAGTCGATCTCGATCCGGCGGGCTCCGGCGTCCAGCGCGTTTTCCATCAATTCCTTTACGGCCGAGGCCGGGCGCTCGACCACTTCGCCCGCGGCGATGCGGTTGATCGTGGCATCGTCCAATTGCCGGATCGGTGGCAAGCTCTGGTTTATCTGGGGGTTCGAGATGGTCATGCTACAGCATGTAGCATGACCCTGGTCGATTCGACCAGTTCCCACCGGTTCGAGATGGACATACGCGACCGATCGTCCGCGCTGCGATCGTTATCCGACCGATCGCGCGCGAAGCGCCTTGGTCCCGGCGCGTCCCCCGAGGTTGAAAGGGCCCGCGCGACATCCCCGGGAAACGACGGTGAGGCCGAAAATGACCGGGCGGTCTTTTTTCCGCGCGAGGGGGCGGCAGGCATGGTCTTTTCTACATGGCTGGACTCTGCGCCGTTGCGCGCCAATATATCCTCTATGAGATTGCCCGTCGGTTTTCTTGATGAACTTCGTGCCCGGACGAGCCTTTCCCGGATCGCAGGCCGCAAGGTGGTCTGGGATGCGCGCAAGTCGAACCAGGGCAAGGGCGACATGTGGGCCCCCTGTCCGTTTCATCAGGAAAAGACGGCCAGTTTTCATGTCGATGATCGGGAGGGCTATTATTACTGTTTCGGGTGTCACGCGAAGGGCGATGCCATCCGTTTCGTCAGGGAGACCGAAAATGTCGGCTTCATCGAGGCCGTCGAAATTCTAGCCCGCGAAGCCGGACTGCAAATGCCCGCGCAAGACCCGAAGGCGCGGGAAAAGATCGATCGGCATACGCAGCTCGTCGGGGTGATGGAGCAAGCGGTGCAGTTCTTTCGTTTGCAGTTGAACACCTCCTCGGGAAAGCCGGCGCGGGATTATCTGACGCAACGGGGGCTGAGCGGACAGGCGCTTGATCGCTGGGAAATCGGCTTTGCTCCCGACAATTGGCAGGGGCTTTGGGAGCATCTGACGGCCAAAGGGGTTGCCGAGGAAACGATCCTGGCCTGTGGTTTGGCCAAGACTTCGGCCAAGAGTAAAAAGAATTACGATACGTTCCGCAACCGGATCATGTTTCCGATCCGCGAT
>JBCCVK010000361.1:0-2844 GCA_039195495.1 Pseudomonadota bacterium | reverse complement strand
GGCGTGCCGCTGATCACGGCCCGGCAACACGATCCGGAGCCGCGGTTCGAAGCCGTCGAACGGGTCGCGGCGCATCTTGACGCTTCGGACCGCGCGGCGTTGATGGTGACCGGCGTCGTTCGCATCGGAATGGAAACCTATCTTGCCGAATCGCTTCCAACCGGCCTGACGGCCGTCCGAGCCGCCGACATGTCCCTCTCTCGGGGCATTTTGGCATTTCCTCGTTGCATTTCAGAAAAATCTGCCTCTTACTGTCCCCTTGAACGGGAACACAGCGCAGCTTTTCGTGAGCAATACGCCACCAGTCATCGAAATCCGGGATCTTCACAAAGCCTATGGCAATCTGGAGGTTCTCAAGGGCGTAAACATCATTGCGCGCCAAGGCGAGGTAATTTCGCTCATCGGCTCGTCGGGTTCCGGCAAATCGACCCTCCTGCGCTGCGTCAACCTGTTGGAGGACAGCCACCAGGGCGATGTGATCTTCTGTGGTGAACCGGTTATCTGGCGTGGAACGGGTCTGCGCCGCCATCCGGGCGACAGGATGCAGTTGATCCGTATCCGCACCAATCTGGGCATGGTGTTCCAACAGTTCAACCTGTGGGCTCACATGACGGTTTTGCAGAATGTCATGGAGGCACCGGTCACCGTGCTGCGCCAGAATCGGGAAGAGGTCGAAACACGGGCCCGCAACCTGCTGGCCAAGGTCGGCATCAGCGATAAATGCGCGGCCTATCCGGCGCAACTTTCGGGCGGCCAGCAGCAACGCGCCGCCATCGCCCGCGCATTGGCCATGCAACCCAAGGCGCTCTTGTTCGACGAACCCACCTCCGCGCTCGACCCGGAACTGGAACAGGAAGTGGTCCGGGTCATAAAAGCCCTGGCCGACGAAGGCCGCACCATGATCATCGTGACCCACGACATGCGCCTGGCGGCGGATGTGAGCGACAGAACGGTCTTTCTTCATCATGGCAGAATCGAAGAGGAAGGGCCCCCATCCGAAGTCTTCGGCAATCCCAAGACCGAACGGCTGAAACAGTTCCTGAACGCGACCACGGCAGCCTGAAACCGATGCCATAAACTTGGAGAAACGACATGAAAAACCTTACCCTCAGCATAACCGCCCTGGCGTTCAGCACCGGGTTTGCACTGGCCGACGGCCATTCCGTGACCCGCATGGGCACCGAAGGGGCCTATCCTCCGTACAACTTCATCAACGACAGAGGCGAAGTCGACGGATTCGAGCGCGAGTTGGGCGATGAGTTGTGCAGACGGGCCGGGCTGACCTGTGAGTGGGTCATCAACGAATGGGATTCGATCATCCCCAATCTGATCTCGGGCAATTACGACACCATCATTGCCGGCATGTCGATCACCGCCGAGCGGGACGAGGTCATCGACTTCACCCAAAACTACACCCAGCCCGATCCTTCGTCCTATCTGGCGCTGTCCGCCGATGTCGATGTGGAAAACGCCGTGATCGCGGCGCAGACGAACACCATCCAGGCCGCCTTCGTGGCCGAGATGGGGGCGACGCTGGTCGAATTCGCCTCGCCAGAGGAGACCATCGCAGCCGTCCGCAACGGCGAAGCGGACGCGGTTCTGGCCGACAAAAGCTTTCTCAAGCCGATCTCCGAAGAAGACGACGGCCTGCTCCTGCTGGCACGGGAGGAACTGATCGGTGGTGGCGTGGGCATGGGACTGCGTGAAAGCGACACGAAGCTGCGGACCAGTTTCGATACGGCCATCCAGTCGATGAAAGACGACGGCAGCTTGAACGTGCTGATCGAGAAATGGGAGGTCGGCGCCAAATTCTGATCCGGCAGCGGCTGTGGACGGGGGCCCGTCCCCCTCCGCGACACGCTCATGTTCGCCTATTGCGCCGATCCCGATACGCTGACGAACCTGAAATGGTTCTCGTGCTACCTGACAACGGGCAAGCATATCGGTTTTTATTGGTCGTTCGGCACGGTGCTGCTGCTGCTCGCGATCACCGCGCCCGCCGCGCTTGCGATGGGTCTGGCCGGGGCGGTCGCCGCCCGGTCGGGCCTGGCGCCGGTGCGCTGGTTGGGCAAGGGCTATATCGCGATCGTCCGCGGTGTGCCCGACATCGTTTTCTTTCTGTTCTTCGTCATCGCTCTTGACCAGGCCTTCGAATGGCTTCGCCATCGGTTCAAATGTCCCGACTGGAACCTGCCGATCCGACAGGGCAACGATTTCGTCGTCTGCCCCGAGGCCAAGCTGCCCCTGGGCAATGCCGCGTCCTGGATTCACGAGGCTTACGGTTTCGCACTGGCCGTCATCACCTTCGCATTGGTTTTCGGGGCCTTCGCGGCGAACGTGCTTTTCGGCGCCATGCGTGCGGTGCCCCGCGCCCAGTTGGAAACCGCCGAAGCCTACGGCATGACGCCCCGCCAGACCTTCTGGCGTATCATGGTCCCACAGATGTGGATCTACGCCCTTCCGGGGCTGGGCAATCTCTGGATGGTGCTGATCAAGGCCACGCCTTTATTGTTCCTTCTGGGGGTCGAGGACATCGTATACTGGGCGCGTGAACTGGGTGGCGTGAAAAATCCGCGTTTTACCGACTATCCTCACGGCGACTGGCGCATGTGGTATTTCCTGGCGCTGCTCGTTTTCTATCTGGCTTTCACCAGGGTTTCCGAAATCATATTGAATCGCACGATGCGCCGTCTCAGCCATGGCCAAGGTCTGGCCGCCAGCGAAAGCGGACGCCAGGAGCAGGGGCAGACGGGGTGAGTTGCTGGGCGACGCTCGCGGATTACGGCCTGCGTTCACTGGGTTATGGTGAACGTCTTCTGCCGCGTTCGGACTTCACCCTGTGTC
>JBCCVK010000360.1:0-2854 GCA_039195495.1 Pseudomonadota bacterium | reverse complement strand
GGTCTTTGCAGGATCAACGCCGACGATGATGTCTTCGTCCATGGATGCCCGCGTTCTTCTTGGTGGGTGCACATGCCCACCCTGGCACATCGCGAGGCCGTTTCAGGATAGGGCATCCATCCCATAAAGTCCGGGGGTCACCAGCGACCCAGCGCGGCTTCGTCGTCGTCCTTCGCGGTCACCCAGCGCGCGCCCTGATCGGTGATTTCCTTCTTCCAGAACGGCGCCCGTGACTTCAGGTAATCCATCAGATACTCGGCGGCAGCGAAAGCATCGGAACGATGCGCCGTCGCAGTGGCAACCATCATGATCGTATCGCCCGGTTCGAGATCTCCGTATCGATGAATGACCAGGCAATCCCTGAGCGACCAGCGCTGAGTGGCGGTATCGACCATGGCCATGATCGCTTTTTCCGTCATGCCCGGATAATGTTCGATCCGCATTTTTTTCAAAGGGCTGCCCGACAGGTCACGGACAATGCCGGTAAAGGTCACGATGGCGCCCACGCGCTTGCACCCGGTTGCGAAGCCGCCGATCGCACCCGCTGGATCGAAAGGGGCGGATTGCACCCGGACGACCATCACCCCCCCGTCATCGGTGGAAAGAACGCGACCTCCTTGGCGCCCTTGAGCGGCGCATCGAACGTCGTCAGTTCCTGATCCAGCGCGACCCTCAGAGAAGCGAGATCGGAAAAGGCCAAGGCATAACGCGCCTCTCTCGCTCTCAATTCCTCGACCAAGTCGGCGACGGTTTCCGCCGCCGTCTCAACGGTTTCGGATGGGAGGCCGATTCGTTCGCGAAGCCATGCGAAATAGAGAACCTCGATCATGCGCATTCGTCCCTGAGAAACGGCAAAGCCTTGTTGAAATAGTCCCAGCCGGTAACCGCGGTCAACAGCGCCGCGATCCAGATCAACACGATTCCCGCCAAACCCGCATACCATGCCCCCTCCACCAGGATTGAAACCGCATTCCAACCCGGCGCTTCCAAGGCATTTTGATAGTCATCGGGCGACATCGCCGCGTAAAGATTCAAATGCACCTGCTCCAATCCGGTCCCCAGAAACAAGATCGCAATGGCGATCATCTGCGCCATGGTCTTCCACTTGGCCAGTTTCGTCACCTTCAGCAGCCCGGCCCGCGCGCCGAGGAACTCACGCAGCCCGCTGACGCATATCTCTCGAAACAAAATCACCGTGGCCGGCAGAAGCAGCCATGCGTTCATACCGGCATGACCCACGATAACCAGGATCGCGATGACGACCATCGCCTTGTCGGCGATGGGATCCAGCATTGCTCCGAACCTGCTTTCCTGTTTCCAGGTCCGCGCCAGATACCCGTCGAACCAGTCCGTCGCCGCCGCGGCGATAAAGATCGCCAGCGCACACCAATCAGCCCAAGGCCGGGGAAAATACAGGACCATCAATGCCACCCCCGGGGCCGCCAGAAGACGGAGCATCGTCAGAATGTTCGGGATAGTCCAGATCATGGCATTGGTGTACCTTGTCGATGCACGGCGCGAAAGATCGCGCGTAAGGCAATCGACCGCGGACATGGTTTCACGGATACCGTCCATCGGCCCGGCGATGTTGCGCCGGGCTGCATCGAAAGCCGCGCTCAGACGCCCCGAAGCCCTGGGAATTAAACGGCGAGAACGGCATGCGTATTTTCCGTCTACGGTTCAGTCGCCGGAACTTGCCATATGCACGACGCTTGTCAATGACGGTCCATCGCAACGTGTGTCCCGACCTCTCCCCGAAACACGATGTCGATAAAACGATTGAGCTGTCTTCGAGATTTGATAAGCGTATAGATTGAAGATGTTTATGAAAACAGTCGTTTGATTGAAGCGCGATGGCAACGTTTCCGATAGACGGATTTCGCAATCATGCAGAAACCCGCCCTAATTCTCCCGCTCTGCGAGACGGGCGCTCAGAGATTACATATCGTGGACTTCAGACGCGGGCCGACGCGGTGTCTTCGACGCTGCGTGCGCACGGCGTCGTCGCCGGGGACCGGGTCGCTCTCGGGCTGGAGCCGGGGGGCGATCTGATCGCCGCGATGATTGGCATCCTGCAACTGGGTGCGGCGTATGTCCCTGTCGATCCGCGCGCACCGAAGCGGCGCAACCGAATGATCTTGCAGGACTGTGCGCCGAGACTCGCGCTGTTGGATCGTGGGGTCGAAGCGGGGACGGACGGGGTGTGTCCGGTCATCAACCCCATGGATGCGACCGATGCGATCGGATCCGCGGTTGACCGGCCGCAAGCCGCGTGGACCGCCGAGACAACGGCCTATGTCATCTATACATCCGGGACCACGGGCCGACCCAAAGGCGTACCGGTGTCGCATGGGAGCATGCGCGCCCTGTTCGCCGCCACCGAAACGGCATTCCACTTCGGACCCGACGATCGCGGCGTGCTTTATCATTCCCATGCCTTCGATTTCTCCGTATGGGAAATATGGTCGATGCTGGCCTATGGCGGCTGCCTATGCATTCCCGATTATCGTCAGAAGACGACGGCCTCCGAATTCGCGGATTTCCTGGCCGTTCATCGGATCACCGTTCTCAATCAGACCCCTTCAAGCTTCGGTCTCAACGCACCGGAGATCGTGGCTTTGGGGGCCGAAAAAACCGCTCTTCGCGTCGTCGTCTTCGGTGGCGAACGACTGAATATGGCGCTTCTGCAATCTTGGGTTGAGGCATTTCCCTTGGATCGCGTGGCGATGATCAATATGTACGGCATCACCGAAACGACCGTGCACAGTTCCTGTTACCGTGTCCGCCGCACCGATCTGAACCGTACGGATTCGCCCATCGGTCAGATGCTGCCCGGTTTTCAAACGCGGTTGCG
>JBCCVK010000359.1:0-2859 GCA_039195495.1 Pseudomonadota bacterium | reverse complement strand
CGAATTCGTAACGCGATTGGCCATGACCATTTCGGTGCCCTGTCTGATCTTCGTGGCCCTTATGGAGACCGAAATCGATCCCGTCCAGTTGACGCAGGTATCGCTGGCGGCCATCGTCGCTTACGGGGCCGTGACCCTTGGCGGGGTCGCGCTTGTCAAATTCAATGGGCTTGACGCCCGCACTTATCTGGCGCCCGTGATTTTCGGAAATACCGGTAATCTCGGTTTGCCGCTGGCCCTGTTCGCCTTTGGGGAGACGGGGTTGGGATATGCCGTGGTCATCTTCGCGATCATGGCCATCTATTCCTTCACGGCCGGCATCTGGATCGTTTCCGGCGGCGGCGGCCTGCGCAAAGTCGTTCAGGAGCCGCTGGTCGCGGCCACGCTTCTGGGCAGCGTTTTCCTGTGGCAGGGATGGAGGACGCCGGCATGGCTGACCAACGCGCTGGAACTGGTGGGTCACATGGCCATTCCGATGATGCTGATCACCCTTGGGGTCGCGGTGGCGCGCTTGGAGACCGGGCGGTTGATGCAGGCAATCTGGTTGTCGGCGGCAAAGGTGATTTTGTGTACCGCGATCGCCCTGACGACCGCGGTTTGGTTCCGACTGGAACCCATGGCGCTTGCGGTGCTGGTCTTGCAGGTCGCCATGCCGGTCGCGGTGACGTCCTATCTGCTGGCGGCGAAATACGGTGCGGACGCGGAGGCGGTTGCGGGGCTCGTCGTCGTCTCGACTCTGCTTTCGATCGGAACGATTCCGCTCACGCTTGCGTTCCTGCTTTGAAATCCCTCTCTTCGCTCTTCGACGGCATCGTCAAATGCGTTAGGATCGAGACAACGATAAAACCGATATGGCTGAGGCGATGCAGAAATCATTGAAACTCGCGGCACTCGTGCTTTTGACGTCATGCGCCCGACCGGATCATTCACCGCCATCGGATCTGGACGACGCGTGCAGCATCGTTCGAGAGCGCCCGGCTTACTTGCAGGCTATGCAGGCGACGCAATCGAAATGGGGCATTCCCGTGGCCGTACAGATGGCCACGATTTATCAGGAAAGCAAGTTCAAGGCCGATGCCCGAACACCGTTCAGATACGCTTTGGGGGTGATCCCGATGGGACGGCAAAGTTCGGCTTATGGGTATGCGCAGGCGCTGGATGCGACCTGGGACGAATACAGGCACGAAACCGGGAACCGTCGGGCGAAGCGAAACCGGATCGAGGATGCGGTGGATTTCATAGGTTGGTACATGAACAAGTCGGCCCAGCGGAACGGAATCGCGAAAACCGACATGCGAAATCAATATCTGGCCTATCACGATGGGCATACCGGATTTGCCCGTGGAACCTATCGCCGCAAATCCTGGCTGGTCCGGATCGCTGATGAGTTGACGACCCGGGCAAATACCTATCACGCCCAGTTGATTTCCTGCAAAAGGGGGTGAGGGGGGGCATCACGGATCAGTCGCCGAAGCGGCGATTCACTTCCTGCACGATGTCGAACAGGCTTGCGCTCAGACGCATCCCCTCGGTGACCTCGCCTAAGATCACCGTGACCTGGTCACCTCCCTGGCCGGTGACGATCCATTGCCGCAACTGAATCGGATTCGCAGAAAACACCAGTTCGATATTACCGTATTCCGGGTGCTCGGGATCTTGCGCCACGATCGAGGTCGTGTTGCCGTTGTCGCGGTGCGCGACGACCATGTCCGTGCGGCCAAGATCGACGTTTCTTTGCAAGATGATGTTGAGCGGTGTACGCCGCAGCGGAAACTGCTCTGGCGGCGTATTCGACTTGGGGTCGAAAATCGCCACTTGCCCCCCGCCCGCCATCACCAGACTTCTGTCCGGTGGATCGTATTCGAACCGCATTCTGCCGGGCCGGTTGAGATACAAGAGGCCGGTGGTGAGGGTGCCGTCGGCGTTGATCTGCGTGAACGCGCCCCGAACCGTTTTCAGACCGTTCAGGTATCGGGACAGGTCGGCCAGGGAAATCTTCGCGGAAGCCGGTTCGGCGACAGCCACCGCAGCGGTCAGCGCCGCAAGGAAGGAACGTCTGTGCATGCTGCCGATATAATGTCGGATGCGGCGATATTACATCCCTTTCGTTTATCAAATGGCATATCCGCGCCTATTGCTCCGGCACCAGGATTTCCCGCTTTCCGACATGGTTGGCGGTGCTGACAAGACCTTCCTCCTCCATCTGCTCGACCAGGCGCGCGGCCTTGTTGTAGCCGATGGCCAGTTTGCGTTGTATGTAAGAGGTCGAGCATTTGCGATCCTTGATCACGATTGCAACCGCCTGATCATAGAGGGCATCCTCGCCGTCGGTGTTCCCCCCCAATCCGAGCACGAGATCGATGTCGCTTTCCTTGTCTTCGTCAGGGCCGTCCACGACACCGTCGATATATCTTGGGGGACCGTAGGACTTGAGATAGGTGACGATCTCCTCGACCTCCTCATCCGAGCAGAAGGGACCATGCACGCGGGTGATCCTGGCCCCGCCCGCCATGTAAAGCATGTCTCCCATGCCGAGAAGCTGTTCGGCGCCCTGTTCGCCAAGGATCGTGCGGCTGTCGATTTTCGAGGTCACCTGAAAGCTGATCCGCGTCGGAAAATTCGCCTTGATCGTACCGGTGATCACATCGACCGAAGGGCGCTGCGTGGCCATGATCAGATGGATGCCGGAGGCGCGGGCCATTTGGGCGAGGCGCTGAATGCACGCCTCGATTTCCTTGCCCGCAACCATCATCAGGTCGGCCATCTCATCGACGATCACGACGATAAACGGCATCTTCTCGGGCGCGAATTCTTCGGTCTCGAACACCGGTTCGCCGGTCTCGTCATCAAAACCTGTCT
>JBCCVK010000358.1:0-2887 GCA_039195495.1 Pseudomonadota bacterium | reverse complement strand
CATCTGGGAAGTTATGATCGGAATCGCCAGTGTACTAAGAGCACATCCAAGTAAAGACCACATCAAGACAACATCACCACCATCGACCAGAACGCCAAGGGCGGTATGTTGGGATGCGCGCTTGAGGCGGTTGTGGTCGATCCGGCCTCGGACTGGCCGCTTTTTGCTGAAAAGGCGCGCGAGTTGCTGACCGTGCATGAGGTCGACGTGATCTTCGGCAATTGGACATCCGTCAGCCGCAAATCCGTTCTGCCGGTCATCGAGGAACTCAACGGCTTGCTGTTCTATCCGGTCCAATACGAGGGCGAGGAAAGCAGCAGAAACGTTTTCTACACCGGCGCCGCGCCCAACCAGCAGGCCATTCCGGCCACCGACTATTTCCTGGAGGAGTTGGGCGTCGAGAAATTCGCGCTGCTGGGCACCGACTATGTCTATCCGCGCACCACGAACAACATTCTTGAAAGCTATCTGCAGCAAAAGGGTATCGCGGCCGACGATATCTTCGTCAACTACACCCCTTTCGGCCATTCCGACTGGTCCAAGATCGTCGCTGACGTCGTCGCCTTGGGCGCCGACGGCAAGAAGACCGGTGTGATCAGCACCATCAACGGCGACGCCAATATCGGTTTTTACAAGGAACTCGCCGCCGCTGGCATCAGCGCCGACGATATCCCCGTCGTCGCCTTCTCGGTCGGGGAGGAAGAGCTCTCGGGCCTCGATACCAGCAATCTCGTCGGCCATCTCGCTGCCTGGAACTATTTCCAGTCGGCCGAAAGCGACGCCAACGAGGCTTTCGTGGCCAGGTGGAAAGCGGCGATGGGCGAAGAGCGCGTCACCAACGACCCGATGGAAGCGCATTACATCGGCTTCAATATGTGGGTGAACGCGGTCAGCGCGGCCGGCTCCACCAAGGTCGATGCGGTCCGCACCGCAATGTACGGTCAGAAATTCCCGAACCTGACCGGCGGCACCGCCGTGATGCTGCCCAACCACCATCTCGCCAAGCCGGTGCTGATTGGCGAAATCCTCGAAGATGGCCAGTTCGACATCATCAGCCAGACCGAGGAAGTGCCGGGCGATGCCTGGACCAACTTCCTGCCGGAGTCCTCGGTGCTTATATCCGACTGGCAGAACCTTGGCTGCGGCATGTACAATACCGAAACCGAAACCTGTGTTCAGACCCTGTCGAACTACTGATCCGAGCGCCTGAAACAGCCGGACGGGGCGCCTGACGCGCCCCGCTCGCCTCCCGCGGGGGACGCCACCAAATGATACGCACGTTACTGGCAGTCCTGGCCTTGCTGGCCATGGGAATCGGTGCTCGTGCGCAGGAGGCGCCGATGCAGAAGCTGCTGCAACGGCAAGCCGCGCTGATCGTCGAAAGCTCCCGCCAGACCATCGAACCCGCCATCGCCGCCGTTGCGGGCAGTGGCCTGGACTCGGCGCAGACGGTGTTGCAGGCGTGGCAGGCCAAGGAAATATGGCAGCGCAAGGTCGACGGTCTGTTCTTTCATGGCGAAAGGATCGACGCGAAAACCTATCGCCTGTCCGATTTCGACACCGGCGCCGACATTGGCCGCTTTCCCAAAGAAGAACTGAGACAAATCAAGCCCAACAGCGGCATCCGCGCTTTACTCGGCGTCGCCCTCGTGCAATTCCAACTGTTCGATCCAAATCCCGCCCGTCGTGCCGAGGCGCTGATCTCGATCGAACGCAATCCCGACGCTGCCGCGCTCGCCCCCTTGCGCGCTTCGATCGAGGATGAGACCGACCCGGCGCTGAAAGCCCAGAAGCGCCGCCTCGATCGTCTGCTTACCATCGCCTATGGCGCCGACGAGACCGTCCGTATCGCCGCCATTGAAGCTCTGTCCGCCGACCTCGGCGTCGACGTTCGCGCCACGCTGAACCCGCTGGTCGCCACCCATATCCGGATTTTCACCGGAGATGTTCCGACGAATCTCAACATCGCCCGTATCCTGACCCCCGGCAGCGACGCTTTGTCCATGACCCGGGCCTACGACCTGCTCGTCACCGCCGGTCTCGCCCCGCCCCGCATCACCCCAGACGATGTTCGAACCGCCCTGGCCGACAACGTCGTCGATGGCCGTGTCGGCGGCATCCCCACGGCACGGCTCGACACCGACGCAGCCCGCGCCAAGGCTTATGCCGCTCTCGCCGCGGCCGGTACCGTCCCTGCCGGTCCGACAAGGGCCGACATCGATTCGTCGATCGCCGCCCATCATTATGTCGAAATCTATTCCGAACCCTCGCCCGTCGTTACCGCCGCCGCGACCGAGGCGCTTGGAACCATCGCGCGGCGCGTCGGCCTGAATCGGGCGGTTGACCTGACGCTCGATGCCTTGTCGCTCGCGTCGATTTACTTCCTCGCCGCCATCGGTCTTGCGATCACCTTTGGGGTGATGGGGGTGATCAACATGGCGCATGGCGAATTCATCATGATGGGCGCCTATACCGGCTTCGTGGTGCAGCGGATCATCCCCGATCACACCATATCGATCATCGTCGCCATTCCGCTCGCCTTCGCCGTCACCTTCGCGGCGGGAGTCGTGATGGAACGGCTGATGCTTCGCTGGCTTTACAATCGTCCATTGGAAACGCTGCTCGCCACGTTCGGTATCTCCATCGCTTTGCAGCAACTGGCCAAGAACATCTTCGGAACCCAGGCGCGGCCTCTGACGGCCCCCGCCTGGCTCGACGGCGCCATGGTCATCAACGACGTGGTGTCGATCAGCTATATCCGTATCGCGATCCTGATCCTCGCGTTGATCTTTCTGGGCGCCTTCCTCTGCGTCATGAGGCGCACACGCTTTGGGCTTGAAACCCGCGCCGTGACGCAAAATCCGCGTATGGCGGCGTCGATGGGGAT
>JBCCVK010000357.1:0-2898 GCA_039195495.1 Pseudomonadota bacterium | reverse complement strand
GTGGAGGTCACGGCGACGAATTCGTTCATGGTCAGCCGGCCACGTTCGACACCATAGGTCCAGAGCATCGGCATGCGGTCTTCGAGACCGCCTGTGCCATTGGGGATCTTGGTGAAGTCACCCACGCCGTAGCGTTTCTGCTCCGTGGTAAACGCGCAGTGATCGGTTGCAACCACTTGCAACGACCCGGCCGCGAGGCCGTGCCACAAGGAATCCTGGTGTTTCTTGTCCCGGAACGGCGGTGACATGACGCGGCGCGCGGAATGATCCCAGTCATGGTGCTTGTATTCGCTGTCATCCAACGTGAGGTGCTGGATCAACGGCTCGCCATAGACACGCATGCCGTTCTGACGCGCGCGGCGAATGGCTTCATGCGCCTGTTCGCAGCTGACATGCACGATATAGAGCGGCACACCGGCGGTATCGGCGATGGTGATCGCGCGGTTCGCGGCTTCACCCTCGAATTCCGGCGGCCGGGAGTAAGCGTGGCCCTCGGGGCCGGTTATGCCCCTTTCGAGCATCTCTTGCTGCATATCCGCCACCAGATCGCCGTTTTCGGCATGAACCATCGGCAAGGCGCCCAACGCCTTGCAGCGCCTGAACGAAGCGAACATCTCGTCATCCTCGATCATCAACGCGCCCTTATAGGCCATGAAATGCTTGAAACTGTTGACGCCCATGTCAACGGCATCCTTCATTTCGTCGAAAACGCGCTCGTTCCAATCGGTGATGGCCATGTGATATCCGATGTCGGCGCAGATCTGCGGTGCGGATTTCCGGTGCCATTCGTTGATCGCCTTCCTGAGCGAGCCGTCTTCGCCCGGCAGGCAGAAATCGACCAGCATCGTGGTGCCGCCCGCGGCGGCTGCCCATGTGCCGGATTCGAATGTCTCGGCGGCGGTGGTGCCCATGAAGGGCATCTCCAGATGCGTGTGCGGATCGATCCCTCCGGGGATGACATAGGCACCCTCGGCGTCGACATATTCGTCGCCTTTCAGATCTTCACCGATTCGTTTGATGATTTCGCCTTCGATCAGGACATCGGCCTTCCATGTACGATCCGCCGTACAGACGAGGCCGTTTTTTACGACTTTGGTCACGTGTGCGCCCCCTTGTTGGGATAAACATTGGTGGAATTGCAATGAACGGCCCTCTCGCAGACGGTCCGGCGAGATCCGTGGACAGTGCGTGTCCCACTCGACCCGGCCAAAGAGGGAAAGCCGACCCTCCCGCCCGCTTCGGCCGGAGCCGTGCCGTCGAGTTCAGACGTGACGGATCGGGATTCAAGGATCGGCCTTCCCCCGATGCGCGCGGGCGCAATGATGACAGGCGCTTGCCGTTGGGCGCCGGTCGTCCCCTTCGCGACGTCCGCAGGCAACGTTTCGATATGTTCGTCCAACCTCATTCCACGATTTCCGCCGTTTCCACCACCGCATGAAACAGCACATCCGTCCCCGCCGCGGCCCAGTCCTTGGAAATCTCCTCGGCCTCGTTGTGCGACAGCCCGTCCACGCAGGGGCACATGACCATTGCCGTCGGAGCCACGCGGTTGATCCAACAGGCGTCGTGTCCCGCCCCGGAGATCAAATCCATATGGGAATATCCCAGCCGCCCCGCCGCATCGCGAATGGCCGTCACGCAGCCTTGGTCGAAGGCCACGGGGTCAAATCCGCCCACTTTCTCGAACGCGATACTCAACCCCATATCGGCGCAGATTCCTTCCGCCCCTTCGCGCAACCGGTTTTCCATATCCGCGATCACCGCCCGATCGGGAGAGCGGAAATCGACGGTGAACACGACCTTGCCCGGGATCACATTACGCGAGTTCGGAAAGACATCGACATGCCCGGCCGCACCCACGGCATGGGGTTCGTGCGCCCAGGCGATTTCGTCAACCAACGCCAACACCCGCGCCATGCCGAGTCCGGCGTTCCTGCGCATCGGCATCGGGGTGGATCCCGTATGCGCCGCCTTTCCGGTGATCGTCAGTTGGAGCCAGCTCAGACCCTGCCCATGGGTGACCACGCCGATATCCTTACCTTCGGCTTCCAGGATCGGCCCCTGTTCGATATGCAATTCGAAAAAGGCGTGCATCTTGCGCGCGCCCACGTCCTCATCGCCTTTCCAACCGATCCGCTCCAACTCGTCACCGAAGCGCAGACCCTTTGCGTCCGTCCGGTCATAGGCCCAGTCCTGCGTATGAATGCCGGCGAAAACGCCCGAAGCCAGCATCGCGGGGGCGAAGCGCGTTCCCTCTTCGTTCGTGAAGTTCACGACGACGATAGGGTGCTTTGTCCTAATTCCAAGATCATTCAACGTGCGGACGATCTCCAACCCGCCGAGAACGCCCAGCACCCCGTCATACCTGCCGCCCGTGGGCTGCGTGTCGAGATGCGAGCCGACATAGACCGGCAGGGCGTCGGAGTCCGTTCCCGCGCGCCGGGCGAACATGTTGCCCATCTGGTCGAGGCCCATTTCGCAGTCCGCTTCGATGCACCATTTCTGGAACAGGCGCCGTCCCTCGCCATCCTCATCGGTCAAGGTCTGCCGGTTATTGCCGCCTGCGACGCCGGGGCCGATCGCGGCCATCTGCGCCAAGCTGTCCCACAATCGGTCACCATTGATCCTGAGATTTTTTCCGGGGGCTGTCATTGGACCTCCTTTCAGGCGGCAGCATCTTGATTTGACCGAATGGTCAAGATTACGCTAGCATTCGAGGATCTTCAGTCAAGCGACGCTCGTCGGTCCTGCGGCGGCTCGACAGACGGTCGGTTGAAAATCACAGACGCATGAAAATTCGCCGCGGCGGGGCGATCCAAGGCATGATGAGCGAGGCACGGGCGCAAACCCGGATCCAACAACGCAACCGGAACCGGTTGAAATCTACGGCGCGGCCTC
>JBCCVK010000356.1:0-2903 GCA_039195495.1 Pseudomonadota bacterium | reverse complement strand
GGTACCGCCTCCCTGGCTTGAACAGGGGACCTCTGGATCCACAATCCAGCGCTCTAACCAACTGAGCTAAGGCGGCACTGGCGGGCAATGTATCCCCCCCGTCCAACCGTTTGCAAGAGCTTTGATCGTGGATTTTCCCGCCATGGCCACCGGTTCAATGCCAGCGCCACGTCCTGCTTCCAATGTCTTTGTTCATGGCCACGCTCCTGCACCTTCCGCGCCGGCCGACGACACAAGCGCCGCTCCGCGTGCATTGCATTCGCGCTTTTGCGCTGACTTCCGCGCTTGGGGCGCTCGCGGCGGCGGCCGGAGAGGGGAAGATCGGACGCGGTGCCTTCCCTCTGGCCGGGGCGGCTGATGGTCGACGGGGGTGCCGCCCTGCGCGGGCGGTGCCGGCCCGCCCTTGGCGGCAAGAAAATGCCCCGCTCAAGACATTTGCGACCACAACCCAGCCCGACATGCGCATGGCGATCCTGCAAGAGCGGCGGCGGGCGTTTCGGCGCCGATATCCATCACGCCTGCAATGGCCTGACCCTGATCTCTTCCTCGGCATGCGTCTTCATCGACAGTGCCGCGGCGTGGCTGGCAGCCAGCGTGGTGAAATA
The DNA here is from genome assembly GCA_039195495.1 of Pseudomonadota bacterium. GTDB lineage: Bacteria > Pseudomonadota > Alphaproteobacteria > Rhodobacterales > Rhodobacteraceae > JBCCVK01. Next base: position 2,298 of record JBCCVK010000356.1, on the reverse strand, counting down.
AGGGATCTTGTCGTAAAGCGCCACGGAACGCATTTCGCGGCTGTCCTCGATGGCGCGGGCGCCTTCGGTGGTATTCATCACCACCGCAATCAAGCCATCCTTCATCTGATCGACGATGTTCGGGCGGCCTTCATAGACCTTGTTGACCACTTCGGCCGTGATTCCACGTTCGGCCAGGAACGCCGCCGTGCCCCGCGTGGCGATCAGCGGAAAACCCAGCGCGCGCAGGATCCTGGCGGTTTCAATCAGTATTGCACCCTTGTCGTCTTCCATGACCGACAAAAAGATCTTGCCGGTGCCGGAACCCGGCTCGGGCAGATGCGTCGAGGCGGCAAGCTGCGCCTTGTAAAAGGCGCGGGCGAAGGTGCGGTCCCAGCCCATGACCTCTCCCGTCGAGCGCATCTCGGGGCCAAGAAGGGTATCGACGCCGGGAAAACGGGCGAACGGCATAACGGCCTCTTTCACCGAATACCAGGGCGTCCGGAAATCGGCCAGCGACATGGGGTTGCCCATGGGGATTGGCTCTTCTTCGGCGACCGGCTGATGCGGAGCGGCCGTGGGAAAGTCCGAGAGCGCCTCCCCCGCCATGAGCCGCGCGGCGATCGAGGCGATGGCCGAGTCGGTCGCCTTGGCCACGAAAGGCACGGTGCGCGAGGCGCGCGGATTGACCTCGATGATGTAGACCTCGCCGTTCTTGACCGCGAATTGCACGTTCATCAGACCTATGACCTTGAGCGCGCGGGCAAGCACACGGGTCTGGCGGCCGATCTCGTCCAGGATGTCGGACGGCAGGGAGTGCGGAGGCAGCGAGCAGGCGCTGTCGCCCGAATGCACGCCGGCCTCTTCTATATGTTGCATGATGCCTGCGATATGGACCGATCGATCATCGCAAAGCGCATCGACATCGACTTCGATGGCTCCGGAAAGATAGCTGTCCAGAAGCACGGGGTTATCGCCCGAAACGACAACGGCCTCGGAGATATAGCGCTCGAGGCCGGACCGGTCGCGCACGATTTCCATCGCACGACCGCCCAGGACATAGGAAGGACGAATGATCAGCGGAAAGCCGATCGTTTCGGCGACCCGCAAGGCTTCGGCATCGGAATACGCGACCCCATTTCTGGGCTGCTTGAGGTTCAGCCGATTGACGAGGTCTTGAAAGCGCTCGCGATCCTCGGCCTGATCGATGGCATCCGGCGCGGTCCCGAGGATCGGGATGCCGGCGTCATGCAGCGCATTGGCCAGCTTGAGGGGTGTTTGCCCGCCGAACTGAACGATGACGCCATAAAGCGTGCCGGCCTCCTGCTCGACCCGGAGGATTTCCATGACGTGCTCGAAGGACAGCGGCTCAAAATAGAGCCGGTTCGAAGTGTCGTAATCGGTGGATACGGTTTCCGGATTGCAGTTGACCATGACGGTCTCGTAACCGGCCGCGGTCAACGCGAAACAGGCGTGACAGCAGCAATAGTCGAACTCGATCCCCTGGCCAATCCGGTTAGGTCCACCGCCCAGGATGACGATCTTCCTCGCCGCCGACGGGCGCGCCTCGCACTCCGTCCCGCCCATGACCGGGGTTTCATAGGTGGAATACATGTAAGGCGTCTGCGCCTCGAACTCGGCCGCGCAGGTATCGACGCGCTTGAAGACGGCCTTGACATCCAGCTCCAGCCGGACCCGGCGGACGTCGTCTTCGGCGCGGCCGGTCAGTTTGGCGAGACGAGCATCGGTGAACCCCAGCATCTTGGCGGCGCGCATGGCCTCCTCGGTCATGGGCAGACCGTTCTCGCGAATGGCATGCTCGGCGTCGACGATCTCGCGAATGCGGGCGAGAAACCATGGATCGAACCCGGTGACGTTGCGAATATCGGCATCCGACAAACCGTACCGCATGGCCTGGGCGATGATACGCAGACGGTCGGGGGTTTGCCTGGAAAGCGCGGCGATGACGGAAGCCTTGTCGGGTGCGCCTTCGATCTCGATCTCGTCGAAGCCGGTGAGACCGTTTTCCATCGATGCGAGCGCCTTTTGCAGGGATTCGTGAACGCTGCGGCCTATGGCCATGGCCTCGCCCACCGATTTCATCGCCGTGGTCAGTTCCGGCTTCGAACCGGGAAACTTCTCGAATGCAAAACGCGGTATCTTGGTAACGACATAGTCGATGCTCGGCTCGAAGGAGGCGGGCGTAACCTTGGTGATGTCGTTTTCCAACTCGTCCAGCGTGTATCCCACGGCGAGTTTCGCGGCGATCTTGGCGATGGGGAAACCGGTGGCCTTGGACGCCAGGGCCGACGACCGGCT
>JBCCVK010000355.1:0-2908 GCA_039195495.1 Pseudomonadota bacterium | reverse complement strand
CGCGCCCTTTGCCGACGACGCTGCATCCAAGCGATGAGTGCCCCCGCTCGACAGTGGAAATCCGACCTCCGTCTTGCAAAACCCGCTCCGGCGTGATCGTCTGCGCTTCCGTGGAGACGGCCCATGCGAATTTCTGCAAGACTTGCGAACATCACCGGCGGAGGTTCGGACGGCTGGGAGATATTTTACCGTGCCCGACGGATGGCGATGGCCGGGGAATCGGTCATCGAACTCACGATCGGCGAGCACGACATTCGTACCGACCACTCGATTTTGAACGCCATGCATCGGGCCGCGACGGCGGGACACACGGGATATGCCCTGGTCCCCGGAACCGATTCCCTGCGCGATGCGGTGGCCACCCGGGTAACGCGGCGAACGGGCGTGCCCACGGCGTCCGACAACGTGCTGATCACCCCCGGTGGGCAAGCCGCGCTTTTCGCCGCACATGTGGCGGTCTGCGACACGGGTGACAAGGCGCTTTTCTGCGATCCGTATTACGCCACCTATCCCGGGACGATTCGCGGCGCCGGTGCGGTGGCGCACGCCGTACCCACGCGTTCGAGCGACGCATTCCAACCCCGCGCCGAGATTTTGGACATGATGGCGCCGGGCGCGCGCAGCCTGCTGATCAACAGCCCCAACAACCCGACCGGGGTGGTTTATGACCGCGCCACCATGGAAGGGATCGCACAGGTCTGCCGCGATCACGATCTCTGGCTGATCTCGGACGAAGTCTACGATACCCAGATCTGGGATGGCGAACACATCAGTCCCCGCGTCCTGCCCGCCATGGCGGAGCGCACGCTGGTGGTGGGATCGATGTCGAAGAGTCACGCCATGACGGGCAGTCGGCTCGGCTGGATCGTGGGGCCGGCGGAAATGATCGCCCATCTCAGCAATCTGGCCACGCACACGACCTATGGCGTACCGGGTTATATTCAGGACGCGGCTCTTTTTGCCCTGCAACAGGGCCGACCGCTCGAGGAAAAGATTGCCGCCCCCTTCCGCCGCCGTCGCCGTCTGGCGCATGCCATACTGACGGGACAGAATGTCGTGCGTCCGATTCCATCGATGGGGGCGATGTATCTCATGCTCGATATCCGCAGCACCGGCATGGACGGAAAGACCTTCGCCAGCGCCCTGCTTGCAACGCACAAGATCGCGGTGATGCCCGGAGAAAGCTTCGGCAAGGCCGCCGCGGGGCATGTGCGCGTGGCGATGACGGTTGAAGACGGAACTTTCACTTCTGCCCTTAAAACGCTGATTTCCTTCGCATACGAGGTTCAAAATGAGTACGTTCCGAGAGTTGCACCGCCCGGGTGATCCCTTTATCCTGGCCAATGTCTGGGACATCGGAACCGCCCGCATGCTGGCAGCCCTGGGCGCACGGGCGCTGGCCACGTCTTCGGCCGCGCTGGCGTTCACCCTGGGCAGACCGGATATGGGCAACCTCACCCGCGACGAATCCCTGGCGCATGCCGAAAGCATCGTGGCGGCCACGCCATTGCCGGTGCAAGGCGATTTCGAGAACGGGTTCGGCCACGACCCGGACACCTGCGCCGAAACCGTGCGGCTGGCCGGTGAAATCGGTCTCGCAGGTCTTTGCATCGAAGACATGGCCCTGCCCGCCAAGCAGGCTTACGACCGCGCCCATGCGGTCGAGCGCGTGCGCGCGGCGGCGGCGGCGGCGCGCGCGTTGTCGAAAGATATGGTTTTTTTCGCCCGCGCGGACGGGATCATGAATGGCAGCTACGATCTGAGCGAAGCGATCATCCGCATACAGGCGTTCGAAGCGGCCGGCGCCGACGGAGTCTACGTTCCGGTGCCCGGCACCGCCGAGGACTTGCGTAGAATATGTCAGGCGGTTTCCATTCCCGTCAACGTGCTGGCGGTCGCTCCGTTCGATCGCATGACCCGCGCGGAATTGGGCGGATTGGGCGTTGCGCGAATCTCGCTCGGCTCGGCCCTTGCCCGCGCCACCCATCGGCTGTTTCACGATGCGGCCCTGGCGATTTTCGACAACGGAGATTTCTCGCTCCTGACGAGGTCGATCCGCGGAGACAAGATCGACGCGCTGCTGGAAAGGGGCGGCTGCAATGAACCATGACGAGTTGCCGCGATGGTCGGCCCGCGCGGCCCGGTGGACCGCCACCTATCACAAGGGGTTGCGCGACCGCCCCGTACGCGCCCGGACCCTGCCGGGGGAAACCGCCGCCAAACTGCCTGCAGCCGCGCCGGAGCAGCCGGAACCGATGGAGAGGATCTTCGCGGATTTCGAGGCGATCGTGCCCGATGCGATGACCCATTGGCAGCATCCCCGCTTTTTCGCCTATTTCCCCGCCAACGCCGCGCCCGCCTCGATGCTGGCCGAGCAGTTGGCCAATGCGATGAGTCCGCAATGCATGCTGTGGCAAACCTCTCCTGCCGCGACGGAAATCGAACAGGTGATGATTGGCTGGCTGCGTGACGCGTTGGGTCTGGCGCCGCATTTCACCGGCACGATCCACGATACCGCGACCACCTGCACCCTGTCGGCGATCGTGACGATGCGCGACAGGGCTTGCGATTGGGGCACGCTTGAACATGGGCTGTCAAGCGGGCCGCGCCTGCGCGTCTATGCTTCGGCACAAACCCATTCCTCGATCGACAAGGGGGTCAGGCTGGCCGGCATCGGCCAGGCAAATCTCGTCAAGGTCGCGACCGACGAAACTCACGCCATGACGGGCGAGACGTTGCAGGCGGCGATCGAGACCGATATTTCCGCCGGTCACAAACCGGCCGGCGTCATCCTCTGCGTCGGGGGGACATCCATCGGCGCGTCGGATCGCATTGCCGAATGTCTGGACACGGCCAAACGGTACCATCTTTACACCCATGTTGACGCCGCCTGGGCGGGTTCAGCGAT
>JBCCVK010000354.1:0-2915 GCA_039195495.1 Pseudomonadota bacterium | reverse complement strand
GATAAAGTTCCTGGTCGTTTTCGCACAGCAGCCTGTCGAACAGATCAAGCGCCTGCGGCGTCATGCCCACAAGATGCGCATCGGCGAATGGTCCCAGGATCAGGTCCATCTCCCGCGTTCCGCGCCGCCAGCTCCGCATCCGCATCCGCTTCAGACGATCAGCCGGCGCTTCGCCGGTCATACCATCTCCGTGCGTCGCCTGCGCAACCTTTTTTCCAGTATGCCCAGACGTTCGGTTATTTGTGTCGTTTCCGCGCGCAAGAGACGAATGTCGAGGAGGATCCGTTCCATATCCGCCGATATTTCAGCGGTTTCAGGCTCATCGAGCCCCGTGCCTTCCCCCGTCAACAGCCAAACCAACGACACATTCAACACACCGGCCAGCATCTGAAGCTTGTTGGCGCGAGGTTCTGCCATGTCGTCCTCCCAGGCGCGCAAGGTCTTCGCCCTGACGCCGAGCTTTCTGGCCAGATCCGCCTGGTTCAAACCCAGGGCTTCGCGCGCGCCGGCCACACGGTCGCCGAAGGTCGCGGATGCGTTCGAATACCATCCCTCACCTAAAGCCGACAGTTGTTCTTCGGCCATGGTAGCGACCCTCCGAAATGTTCTTGAACATGTGTTGCACCCTGTTTAGAAGGCGGGTTTGGCGAAATCTGACCGGGGACCGACATGTCTTTTCTTTCCGCGACACTGAAACGTGTGAACACCTCGCCGACCATCGCAGTGACGACCAAGGCGGCGGAGATGAAGGCGGCCGGTCTCGACGTCATCGGTCTGGGCGCCGGCGAGCCGGATTTCGATACCCCGCAGAACATCAAGGATGCGGCCATCCGCGCAATCGTGGAAGGAAAGACCAAATACACCGCACCCGACGGTATTCCGGAACTGAAACAGGCGATCTGCGCCAAGTTTCGCCGCGAGAACGGCCTGACCTACACCCCAGGGCAGGTCAGCGTGGCGGCAGGCGGCAAGCAAGTGCTCTACAATGCGCTGATGGCCACGTTGAATCCCGGTGACCAGGTGGTGATTCCCGCCCCTTACTGGGTCAGTTATCCCGACATGACGCTGCTGGCCGGGGGCGAGCCCGTGATCGCCAGAACGTCGTTGCAAACCGGTTTCAAGCTGACCGCCGATCAATTGGAAGCCGCCATCACCCCGAAGACGAAATGGCTGATTTTCAACTCCCCCTCGAATCCGACGGGCGCCGGGTATTCCCGCGAGGAATTGAAGCGGCTAACCGACGTTCTCGTGCGCCATTCCCATGTCTGGGTTATGACCGACGACATGTATGAGCATCTGGTCTATGACGATTTCGAATTCTTCACCCCGGCACAGGTAGAGCCGCGGCTTTACGACCGGACGTTGACCGTAAACGGCGTCTCCAAAGCCTATGCCATGACCGGCTGGCGCATCGGATATGCCGGCGGGCCGGAACGGCTGATCGCCGCCATGCGCAAGATCCAGTCCCAATCAACCTCGAATCCCTGTTCCGTCAGCCAGTGGGCCGCGGTCGAGGCGTTGAACGGCCCCCAGGCGTTTCTCGCACCGAATAACGTGGCATTCGAACGCCGCCGCGATCTGGTGGTGGGAATGCTGAACGCGGCGGACGGGATTTCCTGCCTCACCCCGGAAGGCGCTTTTTATGCTTATCCTTCCATTTCCGATTGCATCGGCAAGACCTCGGCCGGCGGCGCCAGGATCGAAACGGACGAAGATTTCGCGATCGCCCTTCTCGAAGAGACAGGGGTCGCGGTGGTCTTCGGGGCCGCGTTTGGGCTTTCGCCGAACTTCCGCATCAGCTACGCTTTGTCCGACGAGGCATTGAAGGAAGCCTGCACGCGCATACAGTCCTTTTGTGCGGGTTTGCGATAAAGGGTGGCATGTCGATCGATCTGCCGGAGTTCTATTTTCGCGTCCGCGAAAACGGCGCCTTCGTGTTTCGCGTGGACACGGAGAACCGGCAGCGACGAATCGAGATGAAACACATCGCCACGGCGAATATTCGCAATGGCGACCTCAAGCCACATGGCGGTCACGTTCTGACGGAAGCGGAAAGGGAAGTCATCGCCCAATGGATGCAAAATCGCCGTGACGTGCTGAAACGGCGCGATCTCGACGATATCTTTCGCGCGATCGATTACCTCAACCAGGTCACGCATTGGGCGCAATCGCGCGCCACGGACGATCACTTGGAAGAGGTCACCGACAGCTTGCTTCTGGCCATGCACGACCTGCGGTCGGTGCTCGTGCGCAAGAAGGCCGACCGCCTGACGACTGCGCGAGACGCACCGCGATGACGCGCGAGGGCGGCTATTCCTCCAACTCGTAGACGATTGTGACGGTTGCACCGACCGACACCTCGCCTTGAGCGATCGGAACCGACTCGGCGGCAAATGCGCGCATGTCCATCGACATCGTGATTGGCCCGCGCACGCCGCCATTTTCCTCGATCGACACGATGCGTCCCAGCTTGACTCCGGCCGCTTCGGCATAAAGAGCCGCCTTGCGCGCGGCGTCGATCACCGCGGCACGCCGGGCGGCATCCTGGGCAGGGTCCGGATCTTGCAAACCGAAACTCAATCCTTGAAACTGGTTGGCCCCGGAAGAGACGACCTGATCGAGTATGCCACCCAGTTTCGTCAGATCCCGCACGTTGATCCGCAACACGTTCGAAACCACGAAGCCCGTGATCCTTCCCGACTGTCTCGAATTCTGGAGGCGATCATTCCATTTGGGAGACAGTGTCAGATTCGAGGTCTGCATATCACGATCCTCGATGGCCGCATCCGCCAGAGCCGCAAAGACAGCGGTCAGGCGCCGTGAGTTTTCGGCCAGGGCGTCGGCCGCGGTTTCAGCTTCCGTCGTGACGCCCACGGTCACCCGCGCCATGTCCGGCACCCCCTCGACCTTCCCCG
>JBCCVK010000353.1:0-2920 GCA_039195495.1 Pseudomonadota bacterium | reverse complement strand
GTTTCATTTGCACAACCACGTCTTGAATTTCGGCGGGCGGTTGCTTTTGACGGCGGAATCACCGCCTTCACGATGGCCACTGACTCTGGCCGATCTCGAAAGCAGAATGCAGGCCACGCAACTGGCGCGTTTGACCCCCCCCGACGATGCCTTGCTGGCCGCGGTCTTGTTGAAATTGTTTCGGGACCGGCAAATCAACCCACCCCCCGCGTTGATCGAATGGTTGCTGAAACGTATGCCGCGTTCTTTTACCGCGGCCCGGCATATCGTCGCCGAAATCGACGGTCGCGCGTTGGCCGAGCAACGTCCCATTGGCCGAGGGCTTGCCAGAGAGGCGCTAAACAGCGTAGCCCAACGGGGCGAAGACACGGACACACGACCACCGAAACTTTCCGGCCCGCCAACATGATACAGTCTGATTTCTTGAATTCCAGCTTTCCACCCCCCTGCGAATTGCCTGCGGACGAAACCGCGGGATACAAGCGCTTTCTGAATCGGGAGCTCAGTTGGCTCGCCTTCAACTGGCGCGTCCTGGACGAGGCGAAAAATCCGCGCGTGCCTCTGCTGGAAAGGGTGCGGTTCCTTTCGATCTCGGCGACGAACCTGGACGAGTTCTATACCGTGCGTGTCGCCGGCCTGCGCGAACTGGCCCGCGCCGGCAGCATCACGCCAGCGGCGGACGGTCTGACCCCTACGCAACAGCTTCGTCTGATCGACAAGGACGCGCGTCGTCTTCTGGCCGATCAGCAAGACGTCTGGACAGAACTGCAACGGAACCTGAAAGCCGAGGGCATCCTTCTGATGACGCCGCGAACGCTGGATGCGGATGACAGAACCTACCTGGACACGCATTTCATGCAAAACGTGTTTCCGATCCTGTCGCCCCTGGCCATCGACCCGGCACATCCCTTCCCCTTCATTCCCAATGCCGGATTTTCACTGGCACTGCAGCTTGAACGGAAAAAGGACAATCGTTCGCTCTTGGCGCTTTTGCCCATTCCCGCACAGATTGACCGCTTCGTGCGGTTGGCCGACAAGGACGGGAAATTGCGGTTTCTGCCGCTGGAGGAACTCTTGCTGCGTCACGTCGGCTATCTTTTCCCCGGTTATCAGACCAAGGGCAGTTGCGCGTTCCGCGTGCTGCGCGACAGCGATCTCGAGGTCGAGGACGAGGCGGAGGATCTCGTGCGCGAATTCGAGACGGCGCTGAAACGTCGGCGGCGGGGCCAGGTGATCCGTTTGAAAATATCCTCCGGCGCGCCAAGCGGCCTGCGCAGGGTGATCATGGAAAACCTCATGGTCACTCCGGAAGAGGTCGTCGAGATCGACGGATTGATCGGGGCCGCGGATCTCAAGGAACTGGTCGTCGACGAACGCAGCGATCTGATGTGGCCGGCGTTCACCCCGCGCGTGCCGGAACGCGTGCAGGATCACGATGGCGACATGTTCGCCGCGGTCCGCCAGAAGGACATGCTGTTGCATCATCCTTACGAGACGTTCGACATGGTGATCCGTTTTCTTGAACAGGCAGCCCATGACCCGAACGTCCTGGCGATCAAGCAGACGCTTTACCGGACCTCGACCGAAAGCCCGATCGTCGCGGCGCTTTGCGATGCGGCCGAGGCGGGGAAATCGGTCACCGCCCTCGTCGAACTGAAAGCGCGTTTCGACGAAGCGGCGAACATCCGTCAGTCCCGCCGCCTCGAACGGGCCGGCGCGCATGTCGTCTACGGTTTCATAAATTACAAAACCCATGCCAAGATCAGTACGGTCGTCCGTCGCGAAGGCGATCATCTGGTCATCTACACGCATTACGGCACGGGAAATTACCATCCGATCACGGCCAGGATTTACACCGATCTCAGCCTCTTCACCTGCGACACGGCCCTGGGCCGCGATGCGACGAAAGTCTTCAACTATGTGGGCGGCTACGCCCAGCCGGAGAGGCTGGAAAACCTGGCCATTTCGCCCTTGACGCTGAAACCGCGCATATTGGAATTAATCGACGCCGAGGCGAACCATGCCCGCGCGGGCAAACGGGCCGAGATCTGGGCCAAGATGAACTCGCTGATCGAGCCGGACGTGATCGACGCCCTTTACGCCGCAAGCCAGGCCGGCGTCAAAATCAGTCTCGTCATTCGCGGGATCTGCGGTCTACGCCCGGGCATCAAGGGGCTGAGCGACAACATCCGTGTGAAATCCGTCGTCGGGCGCTTTCTCGAGCATTCCCGCATCGTGTGTTTCGGCAACGGATACGGTCTGCCCTCCAAGCAATGCCGAGTCTTCATATCATCGGCCGATTGGATGGACCGAAACCTGAACCGGCGGGTGGAAACGCTGGTGGAAACCACCAACGATACCGTGAAAGCGCAGATCGTCTCGCAAATCATGGCCGCGAACATGGCCGACGTGGCGCAAAGCTGGGTTATGGACGGATATGGCGGCTTTTCCCGCCACCAGCCGAAGAATGGCGAACACCTGTTCAACTGCCATCGCTTTTTCATGGAGAACCCATCGCTTTCCGGCCGGGGCTCCGCCGGTGCGAAGGACGTGCCTGAACTTACCCATACGAAGGATTGACGGATGTCCATCGCCCTTGGCAATGTCGCCGGGCACATTCGATCTGACCGAGAGGATGCGCCAATCGGCAATGTGGCCGGCACCGCCCGCGACAGCGGGAACGAAGAACCGTTCGACCGTTTCCTCTTTGATGGTCCGATGGCGCGGGTGGGCGTTCTGGACATCGGGTCGAATTCCGTTCGGATGGTGGTTTTCGACGGCGCGGCGCGATCGCCGGCCTATTTTTACAATGAAAAGATTCTGTGCGGCCTCGGGGCGGGCATGGATCAAACCGGCCGTCTGAATCCCCAGGGACGCCATCGGGCGCTGTCGGCGATCAAGAGGTTCCGCCTGATCGCCG
>JBCCVK010000352.1:0-2922 GCA_039195495.1 Pseudomonadota bacterium | reverse complement strand
CGTGTTTCGTCATTCGGCGAGCGTAGTTCAACTGTGAGGCGAACTTCGCGCGGTATGGCGTTCACGATGTTGGGAAGGACGTTCATCTGACCGACGGTGGCCCGCAAACCCTCCGCCGCGCTGGCGAGGCGGTTGACCTCCGTCACGAGAGACGCGGCACCGACGAGCGCGTCCCGGCGCGACGCCATGGGAAGGGTGCCGGCGTGGCCGGTTTCTCCGGTGATGATCATCAGATGACGTTCGATTCCGCAGATCGCGGTGACGATCCCGAGCGGAATGTCCTGTTCCTCAAGCACCGGGCCTTGCTCGATATGCGTTTCGAGAAACCCGAGCGCCCCGTCCTTCGATCGTCTGAGCGCCCCGATCCGATCCGGCCTTAAGCCGAAGGCTTCGATGGCCGCGCGCAGGGTCACGCCGTCCCTGTCCCTCATTTCCAAAACCGATGGATCATAGGTGCCGGCGATCGCACGCGATCCGATCAGGGCCGTGGGCCAGCGCACCCCTTCTTCGTCCGCGAAGGCAAGCACCTCGACGGAGAACGAGGGCAAGCTGCCCGCCTTTTTCAACCGTTCCATCGTCAGAATGGGCAGCACGACCCCCATGATGCCGTCATAGGCTCCGCCTTCCCGGATGCTGTCCTGGTGTGAGCCCATGTAGAAGGTTCCCGTGCCCGGCGGTCCTTGATGGCGCCCGATCAATGTGCCGGCATCGTCGAGGCGAACGTTCAGACCCGCTTCTTCCATCCACGCCGTCAAGAGGGCGACAGCCTCGCGATGTTCGCGCGTGAAGGGAAGGCGCGTGACACCCGGACCCGCTGCGGAACGCTTCGCCATCTCGTTCAGCCGGGCGGCCGCGCGTCGTCCCCAGTCAGTCAAGAATCCGCTCCGGATCGTTGAGGGTTGGCACCTGCAAACTCCATTCATGATAGGTCCCGTCCGTCGCCTTCTCATAAAGGCGGGAAAGATCGGAAAGTGGGGTCGGGCTGTGATCGATGCGCAGGGTCAGCGGTGGACGATCCGGAGACAGCACCAGAAGCGCTGCCGACAAAAGCCCGCGAGAGTCGCCCCCCGCCATCTCGCCCGCCGTCAATGCATGCAGCAGACGGCGCGCGAAGGCGCCCTTGGCCGAAAGGAAACCATCGGCGGCTGCGTCGAGAACGGTTTCCGACGCAAGCATGTTTCCGATGATCACGCCGCCGTCGAGAAAACGCGCGCCCATGGCCGGGGTATTGTCGCTGCCCGTGAAGGTGGCGGTCTGTCCATGCGGCGACAGCGCCGCCAGTTGCCGATACTCCCGCCCTTTATCCGCCTTTACCACCGCATCGATGGCCGCCTGCGGTGATTGGCCCGTGCGCATCACGTCCAGAACGGCTTCACCCCAGAGCGTGCTGGGCGAAGCGCCCTGGCTGGCGGAAAGTCCGGCATGAAGATGCCCCCTCAGCACCCAGCCGCCCACGCACAGGCTGCCTGTCGCGGCGGCCCCGCCGAACATGCCCGTTTCGGGATCGCGCGCAATGATCGAAAAAGTCATGATCTTTCCATTTATCATGATAAATTGACCGTTACAATTTATCATGATAAATAAAACGCGTATCAAGAGGGGAGAAGAACCGATGAAACTTTTGAACCGGACGCGTCGGAGGCTTCTCGCCGCGGCCGGTGCCGCGCTGACCCTGGGTACGCTGGCACCGATCGCAGGCGCTCAGACCCCGCCCGGAGTGCTGATCGTCGGCCAGATCGCCGAACCGAAATCGCTTGATCCGGCGGCCGTGACTGCGGTGAACGATTTTCGTATTCTCGTGAACGTTTACGAGGGGCTGGTCCGCTACAAGTCCGGCACGCTGGAAGTGGAACCGGCTCTCGCGACCGGCTGGACAATCGGCGGCGGTGGCACGGAATACACCTTTACCCTGCGCGACGGGGTCACCTTTCATGATGGCACGCCATTTGACGCCCAAGCCGTGAAATTCAATTTCGACCGGATGCTGGATGAGGCGCATCCCTATCACGACACCGGTCCGTTCCCGCTCGCCTTTTTCTTCAATGCGGTGCAAAGGACCGAGGTCATCGACGATCTGACCGTGAAATTTACGCTGAACGCGCCTTATGCGCCGTTTTTGTCGAATCTCGCCTATCCGACCGGTTTGATCGTCTCGCCCGCCGCGGTAGAAACCCATGGTGTCGATTTCGGGCGCAATCCATCCGGGACGGGGCCGTTCGAATTTGCGGGATGGCGTTCAAACGAGGCCGTCTTCATCGAGCGTAACCCGCGTTACTGGGGAGAGCCCGCAGGCACCGATACCGTCGTCTTCCGCCCGATTACGGACGCCAATACCCGTGTGGCCGAGATGCTGGCGGGCGGCATCGACATGATGGTCGAAGTTCCGCCCACATCACTGTCGCGTTTCGAAGGCGACGCCTTCAACATCGTCGAACAGGCCGGTCCGCATCTGTGGTTTCTGATCCTGAACGCCAAGGAAGGTCCATTCGCCGACAAACGCGTTCGTCAGGCCGTCAACTATGCGATCAACAAAGAGGCGATCGTGAACGATGTCCTGGAAGGTACCGCCGACATCGCGTCCGGCCCGACGCCCCCGGCCTTCGCCTGGGCCTATAACGACGGTCTCGATCCCTATCCCTACGATGCCGACAAGGCGCGCGCGCTTCTCGCCGAAGCGGGCGCCGAGAACGCCGCGCTGGTTTTTTATGTGACCGAAGGTGGATCCGGTATGCTTGATCCCGTCCCCATGGGCACGGCCATTCAAGCCGATCTCGCGGCGGTGGGCCTCGACGTGAAGATCGAAACCTATGAGTGGAATACCTTTCTCGGCGAGGTGAATCCGGGGCTTGAGGGCAAGGCGGACATGGCGCAGATGGCGTGGATGACGAACGACCCCGACACGCTGCCGTTCCTTGCGCTGCG
>JBCCVK010000351.1:0-2944 GCA_039195495.1 Pseudomonadota bacterium | reverse complement strand
CTGACGCGCGCTTTTTATCTGCTGCAGGATTTTCCGGGGCGGCATGCGGATCGGCGGATTTGGGTCGAGGCCGCGCCGCCAGACGCCGAACGGGTCGAAGGAATGCCTTTCCGCAACCTCAATGACGGGGTGACGCCGGTCGTCATCGGCGGCAACGATTGGGCCGCGGCCTGGGCCGTGGATGAGCGCGGCGAGGCCATGTTTCCGATCGGCCGGGGATATGCGGGGGAACGCCAGCGTGAGTTGGCGTTTCGTTTCGGAGTGAATCTGATGATGCATGTGTTGACCGGCAACTACAAATCCGACCAGGTGCATGTGCCCGCCCTCCTTGATCGGTTGGGGCAGTGAAATGACGCAGACGATTCTGTTCGATCCGCTGATCCCGGTCTGGGCGATCTTTGCGGTGGGCTTGGCGTTTTCGCTGTTTCTGGTTTTGGCGGTCTGGCGGGGATTGGGCGGCTGGTGGTTGCGCGGGGCGTCCGGTGCCGCATTGCTGATCGCCATCGCCAATCCCGCGCTGCAGCGGGAAAACCGCGAAGCGTTGAGCGACATCGTGATCATGGTCGTGGATGAGACGGCCTCGCAAGGCTTGTCGGACCGTCCCGCGCAAACGGCGGAAGCGGTCGAGCGGCTGACTTCGCGGATCGAGACCATCGGTAACGTGGAGTTGCGCACCGTCGTCCTGCGCGATGCGGCGGCGGATACGGGGACGGCGTTGATGGGCGCCCTGACCGATGCGATGGCGGCCGAGCCGCGCGGGCGGCTGGCAGGCGCGATGCTGATCACCGACGGACGGGTGCATGATATCGCGCAGACCCCCGAGATGCCGGCCCCCCTGCACGTGATCCTGACGGGGCGTTCCCGGGATTGGGATCGCCGGTTGATTGTCCGGAACGCCCCCGCCTTCGCTATTTTGGACGAAGAGATCACGCTTACGCTCAGGATCGAGGATCAGGGGGCCGCGCCCGGCTCGGATGACCGCGCGCCCTTGGACATATCGGTCGACGGCGGCCCGCCGCAGCGTTTCATCGTTCCCCTGGGCGTGGATCATCAAGTGCCCTTTCGGCTGCCCCATGGCGGCCTAAACGTGATCCAGTTCACCGTGCCGCCGGTGGAGGGGGAGTTGACGGACCGCAACAACTCGGCCGTGGTTCAGATCAACGGCGTCCGTGATCGGCTGCGGGTCCTGTTGGTCTCGGGCGCGCCTCATGCGGGCGAACGGACCTGGCGCAACCTGTTGAAGTCGGACAGCGCCGTGGATCTGGTGCATTTCACCATCTTACGCCCGCCCGAAAAGCAGGACGGTGTGCCGATCTCCGAACTTTCGTTGATCAGCTTTCCCACCCGGGAGCTGTTTCTCGAGAAGATCGACGAATTCGATCTGATCATCTTCGACCGGTACAAACGCCGGGGGATTTTGCCCGCGCTCTATCTCGACAACGTGCGCCAATACGTGCAGCGCGGTGGCGCGGTTCTGGTTGCGGCGGGGCCGGATTTCGCAAGTGCCGACAGTTTGTATCGCTCGCCCCTGTCCGAGGTCTTGCCTGCGTCACCTACCAGCCGGGTGATCGAAACCGGATTCAAACCGGAGATCTCCGAGGTCGGTCGCAGGCATCCGGTGACCGCCGGTCTGGAGACGTTTGCATCGAATGCGGGCTGGGGCCGCTGGCTTCGCCTGGTCGAGCTTGAACCGAAGCGCGGACATGCCGTGATGACTGGCCCCGACGGCACGCCGCTGCTGGTGCTGGATCGTGCGGGCGCAGGCCGTATCGCGCTGTTGGGATCGGATCATGCCTGGTTGTGGGGGCGTGGTTACGAAGGTGGCGGGCCGCAATTGGAATTGCTGCGGCGGCTGGCCCATTGGATGATGAAAGAGCCGGACCTGGAAGAGGATGCGCTGAGTCTTTCGGCACAGGGGCAGTCGATCACGATCACCCGGCGTCTGCTCGAGGGCGATGCGACCGTGGCAACCGTCACGGAACCGGATGGGACAACCGTGGATGTGCCCTTGATCCCTGCCGCTCCGGGGCAGTTCACCGCAGTTCACGACGCATCGGATATGGGGCTGTATCGCGTGCGCGAAGGTGAAAGGGAAGCGGTCATCGCCATCGGTCCGGCGGCGTCGCGCGAATTCGAGCAGACCGTTGCGACGGATGAGATCTTGGGCGGTGCCGTGTCCGCCACGCGTGGCGGCGTGCGCCGCATCGAAGAGGGCGTGCCGGCGATACGCGTGGTCCGCGAGGGGCGGGTTGCCGCAGGGCGCGGCTGGATCGGCATCACGCCGCGCCGCGCTTATCTGACCACTGACTTGCGGTTGATTCCATTGGTTTCGGCCTGGGTCTTCCTCGTGTTTTCCGCGGCGCTCATGATCGGTGCCTGGCTGCGAGAGGGGCGACGCTAGAGAAAGCCCGCGCGTGGTGATGGGGGTGTTCGACCGAAGGGCGATTTCGGCCTCCACCCATCGCCGCGGGCCGGGCGAGATCGGCGGAAAAGCGGAAAAACGTTTCGTCTTCTATCGATTGCAATGCTCGGACACCGGGCGGGATAGGCTTGGTATCTTCTGATCGTTGGGGCGGTTTCCCGCGGTTTGAAAGGCCCTCGTGCATCGCCTTGCCAATTGGGGCAGGTGCGCCTGACACGAGAGCGAAGGGCTGCAAGTCATCCGCCGGAAAAGCGAATCGTTTCCGTGACGCCCCGGACGGGCATGATCTTCCGGCTGCATCGTTTCTTCGAAAAATCCGGCTGCAGCCATCTTGGATGTCATATCAATGGAAATTTTTGGGAAATAATGGAATCGGCATATTATGCCTATATATTGTATGTATTGAAATTTTATTCACTATAAGGGCGATTCCATGAACATTATTGGATTGCTGAAGCCTGCTTTCTAGCAGTTTTATTGCAAGTTTTTTTCTTTTTCCCATAAAAACCTGTTGATTTCCAT
>JBCCVK010000350.1:0-2967 GCA_039195495.1 Pseudomonadota bacterium | reverse complement strand
GTCGCCGAGCTCGCAGTCTTTTTCCAAACGCAGAATGCGCGGCTTCGAGGCGACCGCGGGTCTGATACGCAGACAGGTTCAGACCGTGAGCGAGGGCAGGGGATTTGCGGTTTCGAGATTGCTCACGCATTGGAGTGAGATTGTCGGAGAAGCCGTTGCATCGGTCGCCCGGCCGATAGGCGTCGGTTATGGGCGGCAGGGATTCGGCGCGACGCTGACCCTGCTTACCAATGGTTCCAATGCGCCGATGCTGGAAATGCAGCGGGAGCAGATCCGCGATCGTGTGAACGCGTGTTACGGATATAACGCGATCACGCGGGTACGCGTCACCCAGACCGCGCCGACGGGCTTCGCCGAGGGGCGTGTGGTCTTTCGGGCGAAGCCCGCGGCGAAGACGGTGAAAACCGTGTCGGACCCGATCCGCACCCGTGCGGCGGAACTGGCGGGGTCCGTCGAGGACGGCGCGCTCAGACACGCGCTCGAAGCGCTCGGCCGCAACGTTTTATGCAGATCGAACAATTCATGAGGCAAGCCAATGTCACGTAACCTGATCCTTGCAGCGCTCGCGGTCGTCTTCGCGGCGATAGGCGGATATGTCTTCCTGGGCGGACCGGGTGGGTCCGGTGCTGCGGTGGGCCCCGGGCTTTCGGCCTCCGCCGCGGAAAGCGTCGACCACTCCCTGGTCCTGGAGATGGCGCTTGGCGACGAGGATGCGGCCGTGACCGTGATCGAATACGCCTCGTTCACCTGCCCGCATTGCCGCAGGTTTCACGAAGGCCCCTTCAAGCGGTTGAAGGCGGACTACATCGATACCGGCAAGATCCATTTCATCTATCGGGAGGTCTATTTCGACCGATACGCTCTTTGGGCCGGCCTGGTCGCCCGCTGCGGCGGAGAGCGGCGGTATTTCGGTCTGGTCGATCTGATCTATCGGAACCAGAGCGTGTGGATGGCCAGTGACGATCCGGTGCAGATCGCCGAAAGTCTGCGGCGTCTGGGCCGCCAGGCGGGCCTGAGCGATGCCGCGTTGGAGGCATGTCTGCAAGATGGCGACAAGGCGCAGGCGATGGTGGCCTTGTGGCAGCGGCATTCCGAAAGGGACGACATCAACTCGACCCCCTCGTTCGTGATCAATGGCACGAAATATTCCAATATGAGCTATGCCGATTTTTCCGCGCTGCTGGAGGAAGAACTGAACGGCTGACTGACCGACCGGCGTGCCGATTGCCGATCCGAAGCCTCCATGAGCGAGACGGACGGGGCGCGCCCGTTCAGATCAGGCCGAGGCGGCCGAGAAGCGCGTCGACGGCACGCCATTCCTCAAGGCGCAGGCGAACCGGAACGGTCAGAACCTTGGGCCGGAAACCGGCCGGCAGGCGCACGGCGTCCTTCTCGGTCGTTACGAGTTGCGCACAAACCCTGTGCGCCTTGTTCTCCAATCGGCGCATCAGGCCCGGTGTCAAGGGCTGGTGATCGCCCAGAGCCTCGGCATGTCTCACGTCCGCGCCAAGTTCGCGAAGGGTGGCGAAGAATTTCTCCGGATGGCCGATCCCCGCGAAAGCTAGAACCGGCAGACCGTTCCAGTCCATTCCGGTCCGAAGCGGTTCGAGCCTGCCTTTTACGAGCTCGGGCGCCGCGGGTGGCAACGTTTCCCGAAACGCGTCCTGCGCTTGCGTCGGGCCGATCGACAACAAGAGATCGGCCCGGCGAAATCCCGCGGACAAAGGCTCGCGCAGCGGTCCGGCCGGGAACACCCGGCCATTTCCGAACCCCCTCGCAGCGTCCACCGCGATCAGGTTGGCGTCTTTACGCAGGGCCGGGTTCTGAAACCCGTCGTCAAGCAGAAGAACGTCGGCGCCATCGGCCGCCAAACCCGCGGCAGCCGCCCGATCGCGCCCTATGAATGTCGGGGCGAAAGCGGAAAGAAGCAACGGCTCGTCGCCCACGTCCCGGGCGCTGTGCCTGCGGGCGTCGACCCTGGCCGGACCCGATATCTTGCCTCCGTAACCACGCGAGACGACATGCGCCACCCGTCCGGATCGTTGAAGGCGCTTTATCAGTTCGATCACGATCGGTGTTTTTCCGGTTCCCCCGACATTGATGTTGCCTACGCAGACGACCGGAACCGCGGGGGAAAACACGGGGGGTCTTGCGACCCGGCGGCGCGTGACCGTGGCATGAAGGGCTGCGAACGGCGCCAGCGAAGCGGCGGCGATCCCCGGGGGACGGAACCAGAAACCCGGCGCCTTCACGCACGCGCCCTGAGTGTCGACAGGATCAGATCGACGGCCTGGTCCGTCACATCCGCCCCTGCGGAACAGACCTCCCACGCCGCATGCGCCATGCGCGCCGCCCTGTCCGGCGACAAGAGTTTCTGCACGCTTTCGCCGAGCTCTTTTTCGGTGCCGACCGGTCGGGCCGCCTCGACCCTTGCCAATCGCTCGAAGATATCCTGGAAGTTGGTCACATGCGGACCATGAAGAATGGCAGAGCCCAGCGCCGCGGGTTCGAACGGATTGTGGCCGCCGATTTCGACGAACGATCCGCCCATGAAGCTGATGGGGGCCAGCCGATACCACAGACCCATTTCTCCGACCGTGTCGGCGACGTAGATTTCGGTTTCCGGCTCGATACCCTCATCGGCGGTGCGCCGCGCGACGGACCATCCGTCCTTTGAAAGCGCTCGGGCGATGTCCGGCCCGCGATCCGGATGACGCGGAGCGACGATCAGCAGAAGCCTGTGGGAGACGCGCATCGCTATGCGATGCGCCCTGGCCACCAGAACCTCTTCGCCTTCATGGGTCGAGGCCGCCAGCCACACGGGACGCCCGCGCAGGGAGCGTGCGATCCGGTCGCGCTCGGTCTCGTCACAGGGCAGGGCCTCTGCGCTTTCTTTCAGCGTGCCGGTGATCCGCATGCTGTCGCGGGGCAGGCCCAGACGCTCCAGATAGTGCGCCGTGACCGCAT
>JBCCVK010000349.1:0-2975 GCA_039195495.1 Pseudomonadota bacterium | reverse complement strand
CGAGATCCGCGGGCAGGGCGATCCCCGCATAACCCATGATCAGCAGCATGGTCATGCCGACGATGTCCGCCATCGAAAACGTCTCTCCGGTCACGAACGGCCGGCCATCCGCCAATTCCTCCTCCAGCCATTTCAGACGTTCGAAGAATTGCCGCCGCTGCGCCGCTGCGTAATCGGCATTCTGTTCGACATGGTCCTTGAAGAATTCGAACTCGTGCAGGCCGACATCCCCGACAGTGTTGAACAGGCGAAGCTCCATGCGGCGGATCCACATCTCGACAAAGGCTTTTTCCACCGGTGTTCCACCAAACAAAGCGGGCTTCGGGTGCAGCTGCTCCAGATAGCGGCAGATCGCGATGCTTTCGGCGAGATGCCGGCCATCGTCCAACTGCAGAACAGGGACCTGCCCAAGCGAATTGATCTTGCGAAACGCCTCTGTCCGCGCTTCACCCGCCATCAGATCGATGGGTTGAACGGGTATCTCGATTCCCTTCTCCGCCAGGAAGATAGCCACGCGGGCTCCGTTCGGGGAAATTCCGTTGAAGAGTTTCATCTGACGCTCCTTGCTTCAATTCCTGCAAACAAGGCTGCCGGTAATCTATTTATGTTCAAGAACATATTTTGAAGGTCGCGACACAGGTCCGCACGCTTGGAGAGCGCCCATATCGAAGGGCTGCGAAGCCTTGCGGCGCGGGGGCCACGCGGCGTGTCTTGGAAGACGAACCGGATATCTGGCGGAGGAAACGACCAGACGACCGTTGCGACCCCTGCATGGTGCCGCCAACGGTCTTGCATGCCCGGGCATTCGGCGAGATGTCCCGATCGATGCGGCCGGGGGATGCGCGCCCACGTTATCGCAGATCTCTCACCGTCGCGGGCGCCCTCTGGCATTCGTCGGGGATCAAGACATGGGGAATGCGGCCTTGTCCCGATGGCCGGGAAATCCCCTTCATGCCCGGTCGTCGCAGATATTTCGGGTATTTCGGGCCGGTTCGAGAGGATCCCGTTCGCTTTCTTCCGGGAAAGACCCGCACCCGGCGCGGCGGGTCAGTCGTTGTTCTCGGGCATCGGATTCGAAGGCAGATTGAAGAGCGAATCAGCATCGATCAGATCGCTGTCGCGTTTTTCCTCTTCTTCGGGGTCTTTTTTCGCATCGGACAGGGTAAAGGTTTCCAACCCCGAGATCGCAGTGGGAATTCTGGGCTCGGCCGGCATGTTCAGCGCCTGTTCGGTCGTGACCAGCTTGCGGCGCTCGTCATCCGACATCATCCCGCCGTCGGTGGTCCTTTTCTTGGCGGCTTTCTGCACGGCGGCATCCAATTCGGTCTGTTTGCACAAACCCAGTGCGACCGGGTCGATCGGCTGAATATTGCCGATGTTCCAATGGCTCCGGTCACGGATCGACTGGATCGTCGGCTTGGTGGTGCCCACCAGCTTGCTGATCTGACCGTCGCTGAGTTCGGAATGGAACTTGACCAGCCAAAGGATTGCGGCGGGGCGATCCTGACGTTTCGACAACGGTGTATAACGCGGCCCGCGACGTTTTTCTTCACCTATGGCGGCGGCGTTGAATTTCAATTTCAATCGGTGCGTCGGATCCTTCTCGCCCGCCTCGATCTCCGCCTGAGTCAGCTGATTGTTGGCGATCGGATCGAAGCCCTTCACACCCATCGCCACATCGCCGTCGGCGATGCCTTGCACCTCGAGTTCGTGCATATGGACGAAATCGGCAATCTGTTTGAAGGTCAGCGTGGTATTGTCCACCAGCCAAACCGCGGTTGCCTTGGCCATGATCGGTTTCGTCATGATCGTCTCCTTTGAAAAACCTCCCCTGCGGCGGGAAATCGGCGGGTCCCGCTGGAACTGATCCTCGATTTCGGGGAAATCGATCAACCATATAATGTCATGACCGTCGATGGAAAGGGGAAATGCGCCGATCCCCGCACGGATGGCGGCGGCTGAACTCATCCAAGGCCGGTTGCCGATAGCCGAGAAGTCGTCGGCGTCCTGCTTGGATAGGGTGATGGCTTCGATGGTTCATTTTCGTGGGCCGAAGGCGGCATGTCCGGCCCGTCAACACCGGTCGGGGCTTCCATCGGCGGCATGGACATGCCTTTCGATCTCGCCAATGTCACCGACACGCGCGGGGGCATGATCGGGGAAATTGAACCGGTCGGCCTGGCCTTCGGTCCGCATGATCCCGGTGCCTATGGCGTGGCCGAGCCCGTAATCGATTCCGCCTTCCATCTGGACCTCGGCGATGTCCGGGTCGACCGCGATGTCTGCGCACGACCGGCGGGCATGCGCCCCCGGTTGCCCTTTGCCGCCGCGACGGTCGGCATCTCACAGGTGGCCGCCACGCCGACGATGCGGCACGAGCAAGGCGTCGGCATTAAATCGGCATTAAGATGAATCGAGGGCGTGCGGCGCGGCCGCGAACGATCATTCGGGACTTGGCGGGCGTGATCGACGCAGCGCCCGTGCCCTATCGCCGTGAAGATGCCGAACGGCATCCACGGCGGTTCCGACTTGCATCAAGGCGCGCGGCGCCCGATACTCGATACGAAATGTCGTTTTCCGGCGTCCGCGGCCGTTCCCGCAAGCAATCGGCCAATCGTTACGTTCGACGCATACCCTTTACTCATCGACGAAAGATCGTTCTGATATTCTTTGACGTATCTGAAAACGGGGCTTCGGGACATGTCCGATCTTTCGCCGGTTATTTTTGACGGACACAACGATGTCCTGTCCGGGATTTTTTGCGCCGGCGGAATGTCGGCCGCGTCCACGTTCCTGGAAGGGCGGCAAGGTGCCATCGATGCCGTCAAGATGCGCGCAGGTGGATTTGGCGGCGGCTTTTTCGCCATATACGTGCCATCGTCGGCCAGTTCGGATTTCAGACAGCAGGAGATGACCAAGCCGCGATACGATCTGCCGTTGTCGGAACCCGTTGACCGGACAGGGCGTCTCTCCGG
>JBCCVK010000348.1:0-2979 GCA_039195495.1 Pseudomonadota bacterium | reverse complement strand
GGATGACGTATCTGCCCTGCGCGTCCTTGTCGGTCAGCATATCCATGACACCTTGCGTGTTCATGGACGAGTTCCAGGACATGTTCGCCATATAGAGGAATAGCGTGTCGATTTCATAGGGGTCGCCCGCATGGGCGTTCGAGATCACCATATGCAGCATCCCATGGACCGACATCGGATTTTCCCAGGTGAAGGCTTTGTCGATGCGCGCCGGACGACCGTCGGCCTTCAGCGCAAGATGTTCCGGTCCCATCGGATAGCCCAGCTGCGGGCCGTCCAGGGGGGTGCCGGGCGCGCAACCGCAATGGGGTCTTGGATGCACCTCGGGCGGTTTGGGATAAGGGGGCTTGAAGCGAAAACCGCCCGGAACTTCGACCGATCCCAACAGAAGCTGCAGCAGATGCAGCGCGCGGCAGGTCTGAAAGCCGTTGGAATGGGCGGAAACGCCACGCATTGCGTGAAAGCTGACCGGCCGGCCGATCATGGTGTCGTGGGTTTCGCCCCGAAAATCCGTCCAGGACCGATGCAGGACGATTTCTTCCTCGAACGCGGCGCGGGCCAATTCGCCGGCGATCTTGCGGATACGGCCGGCGGAGACACCGCAGCGCTCGGCCACGGCCTCGGGCGCGTAGGCGTGATCGAGATATCGTTCGGCCAGCAACTGGAAAACGGGACGATACGACACCCCGGCCTTGCGATAACTCTTGGCGAGATCCGGCTTCACGCCCTTTTCGTTCCACGGCGCGGGCTGGCCCGTGCGGCGGTCGAGAACCAGAGGTGTCCCGGACGCATCGCGCAGGAAAAGCCCGGTTTCGGGGGAGGCCGGACCGGTTTTCACCAAATAAGGCGCATTGGTGTAGCGGATCAGATAGTTCAGATCGATTCTGCCAGCCGTCAGCAGGCAATGCACCAGGGCCAGGATGAACAAGCCATCGGTCCCGGGGGTGATACCCACCCATTCGTCCGCCACGGCGTTGTAGCCCGAGCGCACGGGATTTACGCCGATCACCTTGGCGCCGCGGGCCTTCAATCGACCCAGACCCATCTTGATCGGATTGCTGTCATGATCTTCGGCCACGCCGAAGAGCATGAAAAGCCTGGTGCGCTCCCAGTCGGGCTGACCGAATTCCCAAAACGAGCCGCCCATCGTATAAATGCCGGCGGCGGCCATGTTGACCGAGCAGAAGCCGCCATGCGCGGCGTAATTCGGCGTGCCATAGGCCTGCGCCCACCAGCCGGTGAACGATTGCGACTGATCGCGGCCGGTGAAGAAGGCCAGTTTCTCGGGATTTTCATCCCGGATCGGCCTGAGCAGGCTGACGGCGGTTTCCAGGGCCTCGTCCCAGCTGATCTCCTCGAACGCGCCCGAGCCGCGCGGGCCGACGCGCTTGAGCGGCGCGCGAAGGCGCGAGGGCGCATTGACCTGCATGATCCCGGCCGAACCTTTCGCGCACAAAACGCCCTCGTTCACCGGATGGTCTCGGTTTCCTTCGATGTAGCTGACCTTGCCGTCCTTGAGATGAACGTTGATGCCGCAACGGCAGGCGCACATGTAACAGGTGGTTTTTCGAATCTCGTCCGATACGGCTGGGGAGAGGTCGATATCATCCATACTGTCCATGGCTTTCCCCGGAAACCGGTCCGCGTCGGGCAATTCTCATGCATATACAATGACAGAACGTGCCTTGGATACAAGATCGGACATGCCGGATCCGCGCCGCCATGCCTGGTATGATTTGCCGGCTTCGGGCCCGCGCCCGGGATCCTTGTGCGATGTTCCGCGGCGCGGGTCCGGCCGGAATATGTGGGCGCGTCCGTCGTATCGGGCGGCCCTGCGTCGCCAGTCCTCGAGCCTGGCGAACTATGCTCAACCTCCTGCCGGCTTCTGTCGGGCGTTTTGCGGCATGTGGCGGGTTTGGCCGGCCCTGCGACAATGCATTCGAATACTCCGTTCCGCGACCGGCGCCTGCATCGGCCGTAAAGCGTCTCGGGCGGGCCATGGGCGGCAGGCGCATCGACCCAGTGCAACCCGTTCCTTGCGACGTGGATAATCCCACCCGGAACCTTGCGATCATCGGTGCGACCGACGCCGCCGTTCCCATGGGAAGAACGGTCTAATCGGCTCGCTCCGCTCTTCGCGCAACCAGTGTGACCGTGACATGGCCATTCCTTTTACGACCTTGAATTATGATGTGCGTCGCGGCGGGCCTCCGGTTGGGCAAATGACCGCGACACCGGACAGAGCTGCTTGTCGTGGCGTATCGAGGCGCTTCCGGTTCCATGGTCCCGAGCGCCCATGGACAACGCATGCACGGCCGCCCCGTCGATTATCGATACCATTCCTTGAATGGCGGGATTTGCATCGCGATTATCTTTGAACGCAACCCGCCCTTGAGGCGGTCTTTTCATTCGTCTCCAGGGTTCGATGGGGACCAAAATGTCTGATCACGAACCACGGCGACTGATCCGATCCGCTGATGACGCCATCACCGCAGAAGATTTCGACAGTTTGATGGAGTTTTATTCTGAAGACGCAGCGCTGGTCGTCAAGCCCGGCTTGATCGCAACCGGCAAGGATCGGATACGCAAGGCATTCGTCGCCATCGCAGCGCATTTAAATCACCGGTTAAATGTTCGACAGGGCCGAATGTAGATCATCGAAGGGGGGGACACCGCGCTCGTCGTCATGGAAACGCGTCTCCATGTCGGCGCCCGGAGCGACCCCGTGATCCGCCGGGCGACCTACGTCTTCAAGAGAGCTGAGGCGGGCCGGTGGTTAGGCGTTGTGGACAACTCATACGGCACCTCGCTGCTGGATGAGCGAGAGACGAGCGGCTGACCACGGCGCGTGGCCGACATCTGGGTAAAGTGCTCGGTTTACAGGTCCCGATCCTAGCGCCTGCTGCGATCGGGTTGCAGCGTATGCTGGGTTGAGGAGATAGTTTGCGCACTCGTGAGGTGTGAAGCGGTCGAGGCGCG
>JBCCVK010000347.1:0-2996 GCA_039195495.1 Pseudomonadota bacterium | reverse complement strand
CGCCCCGAATGCGGCGATGCGAAAATCACGCTTGTCGAGCGGTTTTCCGGCATCATCAGCCTGTAGGGCGGTTTCGACATGAAGCTTCCTCCACAATGCGTATATAAAGGGGATTTGTCGCGGGTCGAAAGCCCTTGAACACGTCTCCGACTCCTTTTATACGCCTGGAACCCGGTGCGGACCTCCCTTTGATCTGTTCTGCCCGAAACGGCGAATGATCACCGGGGGAGGGCGGTTAGCTCAGTGGTAGAGCACTACGTTGACATCGTAGGGGTCACAAGTTCGAACCTTGTACCGCCCACCATCCGTCCAGACGGGCGCAGAATAGGGCACATGGCGTTTGCGCGCCACGCCGAAGGGGAAAACCATGAAGGTCCGCAACTCGCTCCGTTCGCTGAAAAATCGCCATCGCGACTGTCGTGTCGTGCGCCGAAAAGGCCGCGTTTACGTAATCAGCAAGACCCAGCGCAAGTTCAAGGCCCGCCAAGGCTGACCGCCGCTTCGAGCAGACGCGGGCGCGGATAGCGGTACGAAGCCTGCATCCGAGATGGCGTTCGCGTCCTCGTGTTTCGGGCTTTCCGTATCGCGCCGTTTTCCGAGCTCGCCCATATGCACACGGGGCCGGACATGAGACGCCGCGCTCCATCGCCCGGTGGCGCATGGTCTCATTCGCGCGCATAGAGGTCTTCATAACGAACGATATCGTCTTCTCCGAAATACCCCCCGGTCTGCACCTCGATGAGCACCATCGGCATTTTCCCAGGATTTTCAAGCCTGTGGACGGCCCCCAGCGGAATGAAGACCGACTGATTTTCGCTGAGCAGGCTCGTTTTGCCGTCTATGGTCACCCTGGCCGTCCCCTCGACCACGATCCAATGTTCGGCACGATGGACATGGGACTGCAGGGACAACGCCGCACCGGGACGGACATGGAGGCGTTTGACCTGAAACCGATCACCGGCGACCAAGCGCTCGGACCACCCCCAGGGGCGATGCTCTTTGGGGAATTCGGTGGCCTGTCCGACCCCCTTGGCCCTTAGCGCCCCGACGATCTGACCGACGTCCTTGGCGCGGGCTCTGTCGGCCACCAGCACGGCATCCGTCATGGCCACCGCGATCACGTTCTTCACCCCCAGACCGACCACCTCCAGCCCTTCGGCCTCGGAACGCAGCAGACTATCGGCACAATCGATCGCGGTGGCCCTGCCCGACAACGCCACGCCGCGCGCGTCCGGACCTGTCGCATGCCAGACCGCATCCCAACCACCCAGGTCGGCCCATTCTGCACGGAGGGGCACCACGCTGAGGTTATCGGCCCGCTCCATCACCGCGTAATCGATCGAGATCTCGTCGGCCCGCGCCCAGGGCTCCGGTGCCAACCGCAAGAACCCCAGATCGATCTTCGCGTCGGCCACGGCTTGACCCACCGGTGCCAGCAGACCTGGTGCGTGGCTGCGCACCGCGTCGATGATCGTGGATGCCGACATCAGAAAAAGGCCCGCATTCCACAGGCAGTGCCCTGTCGCCATCATCTCGGCCGCCTTCGTCGCATCGGGTTTTTCAACGAAGCGCTTCAGCGCGACCGGCCGACCGGCTTCGGGGGGGCCGGCCAATTCCAGATGACCATAGCCGGTCTCCACGCGACTGGGCGCAACCCCGAACGCGACGATGCCGCCGGCGCGCGCAACTGCCCGGCCGGCCGCCACCGCGCTGCGCAAGGCGGCCGTGTCGCCGATCAGGTGATCGCAAGGGGTGGCCAGCACGAGGGACCGTGGATCGCGGGCACTCAGATACAGCGCGGCGGCCAGCAGCGCCGGCGCGGTGTTACGACTCTCGGGTTCTATCAGAATCGCCGACGGTGCAAAACCGGCTGTGGACAGCTGCTCGGCGACGATGAAGCGGAAATCGGCATTGGTCACCGCCACGGGGGCGGCGTAATCGGCCCCCGACAATCTTCGGGCCGTGGCCTGCAACAACGTTTCCTCCCCCAACAGCGCCGCGAATTGCTTGGGATAGCTCTTACGCGAGAGCGGCCACAGGCGTGTACCCGCACCGCCGCAAAGGAGAACGGGCGTGATCCGTGACGTCGCGGGGCCGTCCCGTGCCGAAGATGATGTCTGCATAAAAACCCTTCCTGAGGCACACGACGAAAACCAGCATTCATTCTAAACGTCACGATTACCCCGATACCCGACACGTTCCGTAAACCGATCCACGAAATTCACGGACAGAGACCGCGCGGGTCAGGCCGCCCGATGGGGTGAGAGTTTCGGCCAGTCGAACGTCACGCCGATGCCCGGTTGATCAGGGGCAACCGCCAGACGATCCTTCACCACCAATGGCCTTTGCGTATAGCGGTCGATGGGAAAGGAATGCACCTCCAGCCAGCCGCCATGAGGTTGACCGGCAACCAGGCTCACATGCAATTCCTGCATCCCATGGCTGCAAACGGGTATGCCGCTGGCGCGATAGAGTTCGGCCACCCGCAGCCATCCGGTGATCCCGCCGCAATTCGAGGCGTCCGGCTGAATGAAGCTTAGCCGGGCATCGGCCAACGCATATTCGAACTCGTGAATCGTATGCAGGTTCTCCCCCATGGCACGCGGCATGCCGGTTGCCTCGGCGATACGACCATATCCCTTGTAATCGTCCGGGACCGTCGGTTCCTCGAACCATAAAAGATCGCAAGTCCCGAATGCCTCGGCCGCGGCGATCGCCTGGGGGACGGTCATGGAATAGTTCGCATCCACCATGAAAGCCGCATCGGGCCCGATCAGATCGCGCACCGCCTTGGCCCGAGCCACGTCCTCGTCCAGCGTCGGTCTTCCGACCTTGATCTTCACCGCTTCGAAACCCCGGTCCAGATAACCCTGGATCGACCCCAGCAGCTTGGGGAGCGGGAAAGCCAGATCGATTCCCCCGCAATAGGCTTTGCACCGGTCGGACGCCCCGCCCGCCACTTGCCACAGCGGCGTTTTCCGCGCCTTACACCGGAT
>JBCCVK010000346.1:0-3005 GCA_039195495.1 Pseudomonadota bacterium | reverse complement strand
TGAACATCAGCTTCGGCCCGGCGGTGATGGCCCCGGAGGGGCATTCACGGGCGCATTTCCGGCAGGCTTCACAGAACTTCTGCAGGCCGAAGTCGATGGGCTTGTCGTGCGCCATGGGCAAATCGGTCGTGATGACGCCTGATTTCAGGCGCGGGCCAAGATAGGGGTTCAGGATCACTTCGCCGATCCGGCTGACCTCGCCCAAACCACTCAGCAGCAGCAAAGGCGGCTGAAGCACCGTGCCATCCATGACCGTATGGGCCTTGGCCTTGTAACCGAGGTTTCGCAGTTGCCGCGCTATTACCCCGCCCAGAAGCGAGAAGCGCAGATAGGCGCGCATCGAAAGTGCGGCCGAAATCCAGTCATCGCCCGAAGAACCTTCCATCGAATGGAACCCTTGATCGATGATCATGGAAATTGCCTGATCATGCGGCGGGTCGATCGGCTGGCCGGCGGCGTCGTGGGAATACCACGCCCAATCGGGACAACGGGAAATTCCCACGGCGTCGACGCCCAGGAAATAGCTGGTGGCCTTCACCAGATCGGCGGCTTCTTGTGGCGTGAATTCGGTCCGTTCGGCGGCGGATGTCCCGTCCTGCAACAGGACAAAGGCCCCGAGGGCACGCCGCTGTGCCATGGATGGCGCCGATTTACGCACGTAGTGCCCGCCCTTGGCCCCTTCCTGCATCGCTTTGCCCATGTCGCCGAAAAGCGCACGGCTGAACATGTCGGTGCGTTTGGGCACGCGGGGCACGCGGGCTTCGTCGATATAGGTCGTGGGCGCGTCCACCCGCTTAAGCTTCTCGAAGGGATGCGCCCCGTCAACGAATCTGCGACGGGCATAGGGCGCCGCGCCGCGCCGCGCCGCGCGGGCTGGGCCCATTGGAGCAAGAGGTCGGTCCGCCGCAAGGGAGAACGACGTGGTGACGGCGGAAATTCCGAATCGGGAACCAACGAAGGGCGCGGTCACCGCGCCGTCTTTTACCCACGCCAGTCCCGCTGCCACGGCGAGCCGGTTCAGATCGACGTCGAACGTGCTCGCCGTGTGGGCCCGGGCATCATAACCGAGAAGACGCAGATAATTGGCGATGACCACCGCTGTTTCCGCGGCCAGAAGGCAGGATCGGTGCGTTATGGCATGCATGATCCAGTCCGTGCCCGGCTCACCGCATTTCGGATCTCGAGGATGCTCGTAGAGAAAGACGATGGCGTGCGTGTGCCCTTCCATGGTGGTAGGCGGGGCTTCCATCGACTCCTTCAGATCCGCCATGATGAGATCGATTCCACTGGAAAGCGTCTTGGTCTGCCGCGTGCGCAGTTCCGCGGCCAAGCGCGCGATATCGGGATTAAGACAAGGGGTATCCAGCACCGCCTCATCCGGCAGCACACATGTTCCCACGAGTGACGCGTCGGAGAAATAGCCAAACGATTTTAGATGATTGGCCCGCTCGTGAAGGTCGGGTGGGACCTTGGCCACCGCCTTGTTGATCAATCCGTCCCGGATCGCATCCAGCATCGCCTGATGGTCCCGCATCGCGTTGACGATGGAATCTTGATGATCGGTCCGTGCGAAAGACAGGGGATGAAAGGCCGGAACGTCGTCGAGCGTGACCGTATCTCGGCGCGCCAAACGCTCCAATCGCAGGGATCCGAGATGGCTCGGACGGTTCCTTTCCGAAAAAAGGCGCATGTTCATCGCGTTTGTCCCTTTCGTCCGCCCGTCGCGCGCCGAACCTCGTGTCGGAGGGGGCAAGAGGATTTGCCCACGCGAGCGGCATGAAAATCAACCCGGTCGCCATCACGAATCGTGAGGTCCGGGCGGCGGCCGACCCGCGGGAGGAGGTCTTGATGCCGCGACGCGCGCAACGCGGATTGAGCCGGGGCACGTCGTTTCGTGGCCTTCAAGGCACCGGCCGCTCTCACGTCGCGCGCGTATGATGAAAGCAAGCATGCCGCTGATTTCTCTTCTCGTCGGTCCCGCGGTTCGCCCTCCTGACCGGGCGGATTACCCGGGCCGCATCGAACGCAGGGAAAATCGCCGTGTCCGCTGTTTGTCTGAACGGTGACGTCGGATATGCCACCGGCGGCACCAAGGTTCGAACTTGCATTGTCAGCCTTTCGGTTCACGTTTGAAACGGTGCGATCCCATTTTTCGTGGCAGACGAGGGCGCAACTTTCAACCGGGGGTATTTGTATTTGCATCGTCGGGTCAAGAAACGGCGTGCATTTTTCGCAAGCCCCGGATCCTGCCAACGGGGCGCATCGCCAATCCGGTCTCGTCCCCGGTCGCGGCGCTCGAGACCGGCGAAGATGAGGCGAAAGATGCGAAACGGGCGTCCCGGCGTCCGGCGGAACCCGCCATCCCTGCGTGCAGGACGTCTTCGCCGCGCCGGAGGGGACGGGGGAAATCCATCATCTCTGCTCAAATCACGTGACTCTGATCTCAAGCGCATCGATGGCATTGGCACCCGTTTCGGGACCGGGATAGGGTCGGGCGCATGTTTCGTCGAACGATTCGACTGTCCGAAGATCAGAACGACGCTTTTGACCGTGTCAGTGAAATCTTGCATGGCGCGGGCATCGACCTGTCCGAGGGCGTGACGATTTCCAGGACCGATGGCGAAGCAACGGTTCAGGCCATCGTCGGCAAGGCGGGTTCGGGGAAAACGCTGCTTTTGTCCAGGCTTTATCATGCCTTGACGAAAGCCGGTGTCGAAGCGGTCTCGGGCGATTATGAAGGGCGCAAACGCAAGGACCGTCGCACGCTGGCGATCCTTGCGCCGACCAACAAGGCGGCAGGCGTATTGCGTGCGCATGGCGTTCCCGCGACCACGATTCACCGGATCCTCTACAGCCCCGTCTATGATCCGGATTATGAACGCATCGCTGAATGGCTGAACGGCAACGCCAGGCGTCCCGACGTTGAGAGCTTGACCGACGAGGCGCTGGATCGGGCGGCGGCATTCTACGGGGCGCATAAATCCATTCCGGGTGCGCTCGCCGCG
>JBCCVK010000345.1:0-3013 GCA_039195495.1 Pseudomonadota bacterium | reverse complement strand
GCGAGGACACGATCGTGATCACGAATCCTTTCGACGACCGATGAGACTGTCTTACAAAACCCGCCGCCGCTGGTCCCTCGTGATCTTGCTGATCGGACTTCCCGCGTATGTGGTGGGGGTCGTGACGGTGATGAGCCGGCTGGACCGACCGCCGGTCCTGGTCGAATTCTTGATCTATGTCGCATTTGGCATCGTCTGGGCCTTGCCCTTCAAATTCGTGTTCAAGGGGATCGGCAAGAAAGACGCCGACGATTCCTGAAACCGGTGGTGGGCTTTCCCGATTCTGGCCGAGCGTTCAACCCGTTTTCCCGGCCTTCCATTCGAACCGGACCAGACCTTGGCCTTGCAAGCCGGGCGATGAATGGAGCCGGCATCGACCGTTTCGCCGACGCCGACGAAATGACCGTGCGGTTCATTCCCGCCCCCGGCAAGCCATCGCAGCTTTTTCGACCACCGCCGAAAGTTCCGCCCCCACCATATCCCCGAAGCTTCCGAAGAGCGCGGGCATACGAAAATCCCATTCCATCCCCGCCCCTGCGCCCGCAGGTTTCGAAAGCGTCGACAAGCGCTTCTGTCATACATCGTGGAATGCGGATTCTTGCATCATTTCATTCCCCCATGAAGTTCCCTCGGATCGGTCTGCCGGCATCGCCCAAGCGCTTTCAGGGCCGGCGGGACGGTTCCCGGTTGACATGACACCGGTGACATGACACTGGTGTCAGCGACGGATCCGATACAGACCGATCCGTTCCGGAGGACCAGTTGGCCACGATCTACGATGTCGCGAAACATGCGGGCGTATCCCCCAAGACGGTCAGCCGGGTGCTGAACGCGGACGCGCCGGTGTCCGAAGCGACGCGGGAGGCCGTGACGCGGGCGATGGATGCCCTGGGCTACGTGCCCTCTCACGCCGCACGCTCGATCAAGTCGCAGAAATCGGGCCTTATCGGGCTTATCACCGGCGCGATCAGCAACGCGGGCGAAGCGGCGGCACCCGCCGGTCTGCCGGAGATCTACATCGTCCAGGGTGCCCAGGCGGTGGTGGAGACCTCGGGCAAGACACTGCTCATTTCCGATACCGGCGGGCGGCTTGACCGGGTGCCGGGTCTTCTTCGCACCTTTCGCGAGCATCGGGTCGAAGGGCTCCTCTATGTCGCCGATTTCCACAAACGGCTCGATCTCGCGCTGCCCGGCGACGAGGTGCGCAAGGTGCTGGTGAACTGCCATGACGAGATCGGCACGCCGACCGTGATACCCGACGACGAGGGGGGGCAATACGCCCTGACCCGGAAGGTCATCGCGGCGGGGCATCGCCGGATCGCCTATCTGACGCTGGCACCCGCGCAAGAGGCCACGCGCCTGCGCCTGCAAGGCTACCGCCGGGCCCTCGAAGACGCGGAAATCACCTATGACCCGACACTGGTGGCGCCCACGGACCTCTTCGGGACACCGGGCGAGCACCAACTGATATGGGACGCGCTTGAGCGGTTTCTCACGCAGCACGCGCCACCCACGGCGATCTGCTGCGGCAATGACCGGCTGGCCATGGCCGTCTACGGCATCCTGCGCGACCGGGGCTTCAGCGTGCCCGAACAGATGTCCGTCGTGGGCTATGACGATCATCGATTGATTTCGGAGGCCCTCTATCCGGCGCTGACCACGGCGGAACTGCCTTACAGCGCGATGGGAGCGCGGGCCGCCCAGCTGTTGCTCGAGCTCATCGCCGATCCCGATGCCGCCTTGCCCGACGCCCCGATTCGGGTCAGCGGGCAGGTGCGGCTGCGGAGTTCGCTCATCGAACGGCGGGAAACCGTTCAAGCCAAGATCATCGATCTCAAAGGGAGGACCGAGACGTGAAATGCCTGGAAACGCTTATCGCGCTCGCGACGGCGGCCGGAATGGCCGGAACGGCGGCGGCGCAGACCGA
The DNA here is from genome assembly GCA_039195495.1 of Pseudomonadota bacterium. GTDB lineage: Bacteria > Pseudomonadota > Alphaproteobacteria > Rhodobacterales > Rhodobacteraceae > JBCCVK01. Next base: position 1,086 of record JBCCVK010000345.1, on the reverse strand, counting down.
ACTGAGCCTTTGGTATCATGGTGCGGGCAGTGCCAATGCCGAGGAAGCGCTCGTGAATCAGTTGGTCGAGGCGTTCAACGTCGGCCAGTCCGACTGGAAGGTGGTGATCGAGACCTTTCCGCAACTGGCCTATAACGATGCGGTAGGTGCGGCGGCTCTCGCGGGTGAATTGCCCGATATTCTCGATGTGGACGGGCCGGTCATGCCGAACTGGGCCTGGGCAGGTTACATGCGGCCACTCGGGATCGACGAGACCAGGCTCGAGAACTATCTGCCCGGTCCGATCGGCCGCTGGAATGGAGAGGTCTATTCGGTCGGCCTGTGGGATGCGGCGGTGGCGCTGATCACCCGGCGTTCGACGCTGGAGAAATACGATATCCGCGTTCCGACGCTTGAAACCCCCTGGAGCCTCGGCGAATTCAACGGCGCGCTCGAGACCATCACGGCTTCCGGAGATTTCGAATACGCGCTCGATCTCGGCATGGCCTGGAAAGGAGAATGGTATCCTTACGCGTTCTCGCCGTTCCTGCAGAGCTTCGGCGGCGATATCGTGGATCGCACGACCTATCGGACCGCCGAAGGCGTATTGAACGGAGACGCCGGCATCGCCTTCGGCGAATGGTGGCGGACGCTCTTCGAAAACGGCTATGCGCCAGGCACCAGCCAGGATGCGGCCGACCGCGAAACCGGCCTGCTCGAAGGTAGATACGCGATATCCTGGAACGGCAACTGGGCCGCATTGACGGTCGTAGAAGCCTTCGGGGACGACGCGCTTTTCCTGCCCGCTCCGGATTTCGGCGACGGCGGCAGGATCGGCGCGGCCTCCTGGCAGTTCGGGATCTCATCCACTTCGGAGCATCCCGAAGGCGCGCGGGCCTTCATCGAGTTCGCGTTACACGATCGCTGGTTCGCCGCGTTCTCCGACGGCACCGGTCTGATTCCGGTCACGGCCTCGGCGGCGATGGAGACCCTGAACTATGCGCCGGGCGGTCCGCTGGAGACGTTTTACGGTCTCTCGGAAGCCCAGGCGCTCGTGCGGCCGGTGACCCCCGGTTACATCGTCCAAGCCAAGGTGTTCGAAAAGGC
>JBCCVK010000344.1:0-3026 GCA_039195495.1 Pseudomonadota bacterium | reverse complement strand
GGCAGCTCTCGCGGACGGGCGGGCGCTACGGCCTTTGTACGATGTGCGTCGGTGTCGGGCAGGGCACCGCCATGGTGATCGAACGGATCTGAGGAGGATCGCGCGATGTATGCACAGATGGTTCAATCGACCGGCGCGGGCGTGAAATCGCGCGAGGAGATGTCCGAGGACGAACGCCGGTTCCAGGACCGCATCGACGCGGGCGAGAAGATCGAACCAATAGACTGGATGCCCGAGGGGTACCGCAAGACGCTGATCCGCCAGATCGGCCAGCACGCGCATTCCGAGATCGTGGGGCAACTGCCCGAAGGCAACTGGATCACCCGCGCGCCGACGCTGGAGCGCAAGGCGATCCTTCTGGCCAAGGTGCAGGATGAGGCGGGCCATGGTCTGTACCTCTACTGCGCGGCGGAAACGTTGGGCGTCTCCCGCGATGAACTGACCGAAATGCTGATCGACGGCCGGATGAAGTATTCCTCGATCTTCAATTATCCGACGCTGACCTGGGCCGATATGGGGGCCGTGGGCTGGCTGGTTGATGGCGCGGCGATCATGAATCAAGTGCCGCTGCAGCGCAGTTCTTATGGTCCCTACAGCCGCGCAATGATCCGGATTTGCAAGGAAGAGAGCTTCCACCAGCGCCAGGGCTTCGACATCATGATGAAGATGGCGAACGGAACGGGGGCGCAGAAGCGGATGGCGCAGGATGCGCTCGACCGTTTCTGGTATCCCGCACTGATGATGTTCGGCCCGTCGGACAAGGATTCGATCCATTCGGCACAGTCGATCGCCTGGAAGATCAAGATGAATACGAATGACGAACTGCGCCAGAAGTTCGTCGATCAGACCGTGCCGCAGGCCGCGTATCTGGGGCTGACGATACCGGATGAACACCTCGAATGGAACCAGGAGCGTGGCCGTCACGATTTCTCGGAACCGAACTGGGACGAGTTCTTTCAGGTGATCAAAGGTTTCGGCCCTTGCAATGCCGACCGCGTCAACGCCCGCCGCAGGGCCTGGGAAGAGGGCGCATGGGTCCGTGACGCGCTGCTGGCGCACGCCGAAAGGCGGCAGGCGGCCAGGATCGTCGCCGAGTGATTCTCAACGGACGGAGCAAGCCAATGTCGAGGGAATGGCCCCTTTGGGAAATTTTCATTCGCGGCCGGCACGGGATGAGCCACCGCCACGTCGGCTCGCTTCACGCCCCTGACGCGGAGATGGCGATCAAGAATGCGCGCGACGTGTACACGCGCCGCAACGAAGGCGTGAGCATCTGGGCCGTCGAGGCCAGGAATATCGCGGCCTCGTCGCCGTCGGACAAAGGTCCGCTTTACGAGCCCGCTGAAAGCAAGATCTATCGCCACCCGACCTTCTTCGACATGCCTGAGGAGGTGGGAACGATGTGATGGCTGAGAACCTGGAGTTCGAGTTCCTATGCCGGATGGGGGACAACGCCCTCGTCCTCGGCCATCGTTTGTCGGAATGGTGCGGTCACGCGCCCGTTCTCGAAGAGGATATCGCCATCGCAAACGTGGCCTTGGACCTGATCGGTCAGGCCACCAACTGGCTTGCGCGCGCGGCCGAGGTGGAGGGGGCTGGCCGCGGTGCCGATGACCTTGCCATGCTCCGCGACGCCTGGGATTTCCGCAACGTTCTGTTGGTCGAGCAACCCAATGGGGACTTTGGCCAGACGATCATGCGGCAGATGCTGTTCGATCGATATCATCTGCTGTTGCTCGAGGCGCTGAGAGACTCGGGCAACGCCGCGGTGGCCGAGATTGCGGCAAAGTCGGTCAGGGAGGTCACCTATCATGCCGAGCGCTCCTCGGATCTGGTGATCCGCCTGGGCGACGGGACCGAGAAAAGCCATGCGCGGATGCAGAGCGCGCTGGAGCTTTTCCATCCTTATATCGGCGAGATGCTGGAATCGGACGACGTCGATTTGGCCTTGGCCGAGGCGGGAACCGCGCCGCGCCCGGAGACGCTGGCCGCGCGGTACGATGCGGCGGTCGATGAGGTGCTGGATCGTGCCATGCTGACGCGCCCGACCCATGGCTTTGTCCAAAAGGGCGGCAAATCCGGCTTTATGCACTCGGAGCATTTAGGCCACATGCTGGCCACGATGCAGACATTGCAACGGTCCTTTCCAGGAGCGATGTGGTAACGTGCAGCCGCCCGTCGAGATGATCTGGGAATGGCTGGATGGCGTGCCGGACCCCGAAATCCCCGTGGTTTCGGTGGTCGATCTGGGCATCGTGCGCAGTGTCGCCTGGAAGGGGGATCACCTGGACGTGGGGGTGACGCCCACCTATTCGGGCTGCCCGGCCACCAATGTGATCGCGCGCGACGTCGAAGCGACCCTCCGCGAACGCGGTATCGGGAAGCTGACGGTTCATACACGGCTCTCACCGCCTTGGACGACTGAATGGATCTCGGACAGGGGTAGGGAAAAGCTGTTGGATTACGGTATCGCGCCACCCGATCCGCGGCGGAAGGGGCCCGGGAAATGCCCGCGATGCGCAAGCGGCGACGTCCATCTGATCAGCCAGTTCGGATCGACCCCGTGCAAGGCGCAGTGGCGATGCGGCAACTGCCTTGAGCCGTTTGACTATTTCAAATGCCTTTGAGTTTCGCGAGGGAGGACCCCATGAGCAAACATGTCAAAAGCCCTGCGGCGGTGATCGAAGCTTATGCGCAAGGAACGCGCATGCGGGACACCGCGTTGCTGAAGTCGATTTTCCACGAGAAGGCCGTCATGACCGGGTGGCTGGGGCCGGATTTCCTCTGCGGTGGGCCCGAGCCTTTCTATGCGGCGCTTGAGGCCAATGATGTGGGTGAGGAGTATACCTGTGAAACGGTGCATGTCACGGTGCATGGCAAGATTGCGACGGCGCAGACGTCCGAAAGGAATCTGTTTGGTCTTTCCTTCACCAACTATTTCCACATGGCGGAATTGCCCGATGCAACGTGGTGCCTGACCTCGAAGCCGTTCCGCCACGACTGATCGCCTTTTGGGCCGGGAAAGG
>JBCCVK010000343.1:0-3026 GCA_039195495.1 Pseudomonadota bacterium | reverse complement strand
TCTCGAAAGCGGCGACGATATCGTCGCGCAATCGTCGGAACCAGGCGCTTGCCCGGGCTTTGCGATCACCGTGGTTGTCAATCATGCATGGCATCCCTATCGTACGGGCGAGGCTTTTGACATGTCAGACTGACATGACATGTTCAACCCGATGATCGATCCTGCGAGAAGAGGCCGCCATGCGACCGATGATCTTTTTCACTCTGATCCTGACCTTGGCAGGTTGCGCGAGTCCACGTCAGCAGTGCCTGAATGCTGCGACACGGGATCTGAGCACCGTCCGGGAATTGATCAAGGAAACGGAAGCCACGATCGCGCGCGGTTATGCGCTGGAAAAAGAAACCTTTCCCGGCCTGACCTATGGTTTCTGCACCGGCAGGCAGAACGTGGCGGGCTGTTTCCAGAACCGGCTTCAGACCCGCGAGATACCGGTTGCGGTCAATCTGGCGGCGGAGCGCGCCAAACTGGCCGAGCTGAAACGGAAGGAACGTGAATTGACGCGACGGGCCGCGACGGCCATCGCCGCCTGCCCCGCCTCCTGAACTCACATTCCGGAGACGGCATTTCACGGATGAGCAAGCGTATCGCGGCGACCACGCCGGATCGCCGCGTCTGGATGGGCCCCCTTTCGAAACGCGGGCGCATGATTTGACGGGAAGGTATCCGCACTATGGCGGCGGCAATGCGGATGGTGTCGCAACGGCGGGCAACCGAAAAGGGCGGAACGGACCTGATATGCGGATGCGTGCGTGATTTCGCGCATCGCATGAAACGTCAATGCGCCACACCGGCGACCGGATCAAGCAGGGTGCGCCCTCCATCCACCGTCAATATTTGCCCGGTCACGAAAGCCGAAGCCTCCGACGCCAGAAACTGTACCGCCGCGGCCAGTTCCGATGATTTCGCGATGCGCCCCATCGGGGTCACACTCAGAACCGATTCGCGCAGACCTTCATCCTCTTTCAGGGATCGCTTCAGACTGGCGCTCATGACGCTGCCGAAGGCCACCGCATTGACGCGCACGCGCCGCGGCGCCAGGGCAAGCGCCAGCGAACGCGTCGCCTGATCCAGTGCCGCCGCACTGACCGAAAAAGCAAGCAGGTCGGGATGGGTGCGGCGGGGCGTGATCGAGGAAAGGTTGATGATCGATCCGGCCTGCCCTGAATCATCACCGGCTTCCGAAGCCTGCTTGATCATGCGCTTTGCGATCATCTGACTCAGCCGCAGACCGGCCAGCACGTTCTGTTGGAGCGCGGTCTCAATGGCCTTGTCATCGGGATTCATCGCGTCGCCGGGCATGACCTGTCGCGCCGCGTTCACCAGAATATCGATCCTTTCAAACGCATCTATCGTGGCTGAGAGCAGATTGGCGATGGTCAACTTCTGGCGCAGATCGCCGTTGAACATGCGTATCGGCCCGATTTCGCCGACTTTATCGCCAATCTGTGCCGTCAGTGCCGCGTCGTCCATGTCGACGAACATCACGTTGGCCCCCTCTTCGACGAAGTGACGGGCGATGGCCAAACCTATGCCATTTGCGGCACCGGTCACGATGGCGGTCTTTCCAGCGATCGAAAAGGACATGATCCTCCAGAGCTTTGATTCCCTCCACGAGATTCTAAAGGCTAGAATCGCGCACGGCGAGGATGCGTGGCACGAATGATCTTGAACCGGCCATCGTCCATCACTCCGGTGACGGTGGCGAAGGCGGCGCCAAGCGGCTTTTCGTAGGGAAGATGGCGATTGGCAACCATCCAGAATGCGCCGGACGGTTTCAAGAGGCGCGCGGCCGAGGCGATGAAGGCCGCACCCATCGCCGGCTCGGCTGCGCGGCCGGTGTGAAACGGCGGATTGCTGACGATCACATCCGCGGCGGGTAGGTGAATCGTGCGGGCGTCCGACCAATGAAAGACGGCACGCGGGTCGGCGACGTTCTGGCGTGCGCAGTCCAGCGCGACATGATCGGCCTCGACCAGATCCAGGGACGTCACGGCGGCCGACCGAAGTATCTGCCGCGACAGATATCCCCAGCCCGCCCCCAAATCGATCACGCGACCTGCAAGCTCGGGCAGGTGAAGCGCAAGACGTTCCGAGCCGGCATCAATCGATTCTGCCGAGAATACGCCCGGCGCCGTGACAAACCCGCAAGGCGGGTCGTGTGCGAGCATGGTCCAATCGTCGAAAACCGGTTCGTCCTGACGGAAAAACCAAATCAGCTTGCCGTGAAACTTTGACATCGTCTCGAGTTTGCAGCGCCGTGACCGTAGGTTTCTGAGCATGCTGTCGATGCCATCGGTCTTTTGCCCGTCGATACAGATCAGCCCCATGGGCCTGGTGACGGCCCACGCTTCGGCAATCAGTGTCCGGGCTTCGGCTTTGGCGCGTGGCAATTGAACCAGCGCGGCGACATAGGGGCCATCGGGCTTCACATCAACGGCGACCCCACGCCTGCGCAGCGATTCGACCACGGGAAAGCTCTTCTGGACGATATGCAGGCGCGTGACGGGCAAGCCGTTCAGGATGCATTCAGACCATGCGCCGAGCACACAGAGGCGCCCGGCGGAGGAAAGATCGACCAGTCCATCCGCGATGGCCAAGGATAATCGATGCGGGTTCATGAAACGAGAATGCGGGCCGTCAATCCTCTTTTTCCATCGTGCATTGCAGAGGATGCTGATGTCGTTGGGCGAAGTCCATCACCTGAGCCACTTTGGTTTCAGCCACTTCAAACGAAAAAACGCCGACGACCGCGACGCCCTTCTTATGGACGGTCAGCATAATCTCCACCGCCTGCGCATGGGTGATGCCAAAGAACCGTTCCAGCACATGCACGACGAATTCCATCGGGGTATAATCGTCATTCAGCAGCAATACCTTATACATCGGCGGCCGCTGGCTTTTGGGGCGTGTCTTGGTAACGGTGCCGACATCACTGTCCGGCATGTCGGGTTCGTCTGACATGGCCCATGGTGAAGGGAACACGCGGATCCTCCAGCGTTGATGACACTCAAGTAGATCACGCCGAC
>JBCCVK010000342.1:0-3035 GCA_039195495.1 Pseudomonadota bacterium | reverse complement strand
GTCCCTGCACGTCGTCACTTCGCTGCAGGAAAAGGCCCCCAGCGCCGAGATCCGCGTCTACGACGCGGTTTGTACGGCGGAACAGTTGAACGAAGCGGCCCCCGGTTGCGCCGTTGCACCGACCATCGATGCCGCTCTCGACGGTGCCTTTTTCTCGACCGGGCAACGCTGCACCGCATCGTCCCGCCTGATCGTGACCGAGGGCATACACAATCGCTTCGTCGAGATGCTGACGGAGAAGACGCGCGCGCTGCGCGTCGGTCCCGCGCTCGACCCGACCTCCCAGATGGGTCCCGTTGTCGATCAGAACCAGCTCGACCGGGATCTCGCCTATATCGAAAGCGCCCGCCGGGACGGGGCCAATCTGCGTGCCGGGGGGCGTTTGGTGCGCTGCGCGACGCCGGGATTTTTTCTGGAACCGACACTCTTTACCGACACCGCGCCCGATATGCGGATCAACCGCGAGGAGGTGTTCGGTCCGGTCGCCACGATTCAGCGCGCGAAGGATTACGACGAGGCCTTGGCGCTGGCCAATGACACCGAATTCGGGTTGACCGCAGGGATTTGCACGAGCGCGCTGAAATACGCGCAGCACTTCAAACGCAATGCCGCTGCCGGCATGGTCATGGTCAATCTGCCCACCGCGGGGGTCGATTATCACGTGCCGTTCGGCGGCACCAAAGGGTCGAGTTACGGCCCCCGCGAGCAGGGGCGCTATGCCGCCGAATTCTTCACCACGGTCAAAACCGCGTACACATTCGCCGGGACGAAATGACCCGATGCATATCTAAAAGTCTTTTTCGCTGCTCTTTGGTTGCCAAAACGGGACTTGCGCAACATCCTGACCACATGCGCTGATCCGTCGTAGAAACCGAGAGCGCACGAGGGAGGAAGACATGAGTAAAGCACTCGCTGTAAGCCACGGCGACTTTGGCCGTGCCGCGCTCTACGATCTGGACCGGCCCATCACCACACACGCCCATCGGGAAGGGCATCTGATCTTCCGTGTCGGCGGTGCCGTTCCCCGGGTGAAGATCGGCGGGCCGACCATCGTGTGCGGGGACGGCGTCGCCGCTGCGGTCAGCCCGTGGGAGCCGCATTCCTTCGAGGTTCGGAACGGAAGCTGCCTGTCGCTCGTCCTCTACGTCAAGCCGATGTGGTTTCTGGAAAATACCGGCTCGTCGGAATATGCGCTGAATTTCGGCACCAAGAAACTACGGTTGACGGCCGAGATCCAGGGCCTTGTCACCCGACTTACCGGCCTGATGATCAATGATGTTTCGGATTTCGCCGTCGAGCAACTGCTGATCGAACTGACCTCACTGTGTTATGCCTTGTCCTGGCGCGACATCCAGCAGCCCTGCGCCTCTCTCACGGTACTGCGGGTCAACGATTTCCGTATCCGGAGATCGCAGAAACTGATGATGAACTATCTGTGCGACCATGAGGGGCTGGACCTTCTGGCGCGGGCGGTGGGCCTGTCGCGACCGCATTTCTTCAAGCTGTTCAAGAAGCAGACCGGGGTGACGCCGAACGTGTATTTCAACACATTGCGGTCGGAGCGCGCGATTGAGGATCTGGTGAGCACGGACAAATCGGTGACCGACATCGCGCACGATCTCGGCTTTGCCTCCCAGGCTTCGTTTTCCCGCTTTTTCTCGCACAATGTCGGAATCGCGCCCACGGATTACAAACGCGTTGCCCGCCAATAGGCGCCGCGGCCTGCATTCATCGGGTCGAACCCGGATTATATGCGAACATGAAAGTCCATTTTTCAACCCTATTGCATATCTCCGGTCTCCCGTCGCAAGAGAAGCCGGTCCGGGCGTCGATTTCCGGATCGGATTTCCGGACGGAAATATTGTAGAAACTCGGGCGCTTCGTTCATGCTGCGCGACCGTCCCGCATGGCTTCATATGGCGCCCGCGTTATTGCAACGGTCTGTTTGGTCTGGCTCTGAGATCGCGATTGCTGATGTATATCCGGCTTCTCAGGGCGGCCTGATGCATCAACGCCGCGCGCCCCGATGGATTTCCGCTTGCTTCTCCCGCATCGCCCCTAAGGCATCGGTGCCGATCTTGCCGATCCACGCATCAGGGTCGAGAAGCGACGGGCGCGACCTGTCTCCATCTCCTGGCGGATGTTGCGCCATTCCTGGCGGCTCTCCGTTTTTCCTCTATCGCAGCACTCGGGCGACCGGCGCGGAGGCTCCCGGTCGATACCGACGATTTCGCGCCAAGAGCGACCGGACGATCCGTGCGTTTGGCCCGCCCTCGGGCCGGTGGCGGGCGGGCGCGCCCTGTTGGCCAAGGTAACCGCGACGACATTCGGATGACGTCTTTCTCTCATGCGATTTATCCATTGGCTGTGCGTGTCGGGTTTCCCGGCCGCGCGACCGGGGAGACAGCGCGCGCTCCGTGGATGCGCATTGTCCGAAGATACCTGTCGCCACGTTTGCTGATCCCGCACAGGCGTGCCTTTCCGCCGCTTGATCGTCGCCTTGGAGCCCGCCCGAGCCAGGCTGCGAACTGGCGTCCGACTGGCCGCGTTTGACATACGCTTTCACGTATATCGCAGGCATGGGGCGGACCTCATGACCAAACTTGTGGAACCGCCGCCCCCCAATGGTGATCCGATCCGCAAGCCTCCATGCCGATGAGACAGGGCTCAAGGTTCTCGAAGAACTCCAAGAGCTGTGCATGCCTGAGCGACCGATTGAACGCAACGGTTCCATCCGCCGTGCACCCGTGCACCTGAAAGATGGTCTTGGCCAGGTCCGGGCCGACTGTTGTAACCTGCATTGGGTGGCTTCTCTCAATCGCGGATCATGACACCTGCACTATGGCGCATGGTGACGCCGGTGGAGCAGGTGCCAGCCAAACCATCAGCTTTACGACGTCGCGGTTCGGCGAAGCCCGGCTGATGGCGGTGCTGAAACAGGCTGATGGCGGATCGTTCGGGTCACCGAACGTGCCGGACGATGTCCATCGAGAAGGGCTGGCCATCGAGGTGGACTTCTCGTTCCCGTCCGAACG
>JBCCVK010000341.1:0-3063 GCA_039195495.1 Pseudomonadota bacterium | reverse complement strand
TCGCGGCAAAGATGCCCTCGCTCGCGCCAGCGAAGCAAAGAATGTTTGAGCTGGTCTGATCCGCATAGGTTCTTGCAATCGCCTCTCGAAGGTCGGGCGCGCCCCAAGTCTGGGTATAGCCGAGCCACATGTTTTCGAATGCCTCGCGCTCCTCGGGCGTCGCCAAATCCAGCAAATCCCGCAGTGAAATGCTTTCGGCGTCGGACGCGGTCATATGATGCCGCGCTTTGAACTCCCATTTCGAAAAATGCGTTTCAAGGCGAAAATCAGGTAGTGCCGTCATGGATCGATCCGATTTATGATGCAAAGCGTCAGACAATGCCGGATATCAAATTGCTAAACCTTATGCGACCGGAAATCGAGGCTTTGATCGACCACGACCAAGCCGCGAAAGCCATAGAAAACGCCTATCGCGCCCTCAGCCGCGGTGCGGTGAACAATCCCGCGGTCGGACATATCGTCTTCCCGGAAGAGGATGGAGACTGTCATATCAAGTATGGGCATATCCGCGGCGACGCGGTGTTCGTGATAAAGATCGCCACGGGTTTTCCGCGAAACGCCCGGTTCGGTCTGCCCAACGGAAACGGCCTGTCGGTCGTTCTCTCGGCCGTGACCGGCGAAGTCCGTGCGGTCCTTCACGACGAGATGAAACTGACGGACATTCGCACGGGTCTTGGCGGAGCTATCGCCTCGCGGCTGTTGAGCAGGAGGAACAGCCGCCGGGTCGTCATCGTGGGAACCGGCATTCAGTCGCGGCAGCAGATCGAAGCACATGCGACGCTGCTGGGCGCCGATCTGGAATTCCTCGTCTGGGGCAGATCCAGAGAGGCCGCCGCCCGCGTGGTGGAGGAATGTGCGGACCACGCCACCATCGGAGTGTCGGATGATCTGGAAACCGCTTGCCGCTTGGCCGACATCGTCGTCACCACGACCGGCGCCAAGTCACCACTCATCCGCCGGGCCTGGATACGGCGGGGCACGCATATCACGGCGGTCGGGGCGGACGCCCCCGGCAAACAAGAACTGTCGAACGACCTGGTCGCGGCCAGTGATCGCCTGGTGGCAGATCTGGCTTCTCAGAGCCTGGACCACGGGGAATTTTCAACGCCCGCGAAAGCGGGTCTCATCGACCCCGAGCGCCTCGTCGAACTCGGCGCAATCCTGAACGGATCGGCCGAAGGTCGGACCACCGAAGAGCAGATCACCATCGCCGATCTGACCGGGGTGGCGGCGCAGGACATCGCGATGGCGCGGCTCGTCATCGAAGCGGCCAGCGGTCAAGGTTGAGCGCCGGCGAACGCCGGCGCGGACTTTCGGATCAGGCCCCTCTCATGGCGGCGCGAAAGCGGCAAACGGATTCGATGCCCGAGGTCCCGCGACCGGTTCAGAGATGCGCACATCCCGCCGACGACGCGGATAATCGGGAAAGCGGTCTCGAAAAGACGGTCGAGCGGATCGGTCCAAGCATCACATTTCCCATCGCCATGGCGTCGATGCGCTGGCGGCGCGCAAAATTCGGGAATAGACTTCGCATGACGTCGAGCCCATAGCCCATTATCGCATCTCGCGCCCGGGGCCACATGAAAGGCAGTCCAGTGACCGCGCGTTCGTTCCTTCCACGCGATCCCGATTTTGAAACGATCGTGCGGGCCAGTTTCGCCCGTCAGAACCTGATGACGTCGATGCGGGCGCAGCTCTGCGAAATTTCACCGGGATACGTTGAAATCACCGCGCCCATTTCCCCCGATTTCACTCAACAGCATGGCTTCGCGCATGCGGGTCTGACATTCGCCCTGGGCGACACCGCCGCAGGCTATGCCGCTCTTTCGCTGATGGAAACCGAGCAAGAGGTGCTGACCGTCGAAATGAAGATAAATCTGCTCGCACCCGGTCGTGGTGATCGCCTGATCGCGGCGGGCACGGTCGTGAAGCCCGGCCGCCGCCTGATCGTGGCGCGCGCCGATGTCACCGCCGAGGCCGGGGGCGCACGCACGCCGATTGCCACGCTTCTCGGCACGATGATCCCGGTCTGATCCGATCCCGCCTCAAAAAAGCGAAAGGCAAATGCCCTGAAAATTCAAGAGCTTCGGTACCCGCGCGCGCGGATGCCAAGCAGCACCGTCAAGCTTCAGAGCGCCCTCCACCATCTATAGGATTGCGCACGGATATTTTCTGAATGCCTGCCACCCCGGCGATTCCGATCAAGATGACATCAGTATGGGAACGGCGATTGCGGCCTGCATGGAGCTATCTCGCATCTTCGTGGAAGGGCCATTAACGTACGCTCGATATGACCGTAGATGGGTGTCGTGACAAACCACGCTCAGGCGCTTTTTGCATGTTTGCCTTACAAGATACAGAAAGTTCATGCGTTGAAGCTTCTACATGGTGCCGGAAGAAGCATATTGCATTGAAGTTGATGCGTCTATGACCTCGAAGATCTCCAGCACTTCCGCATGGTGGGCTGCCAAGGTCGCCACGGTCCTGAATTCCGCGTATCGCGGCGGCCAGGACGACATACGATCCGCGGTCGCTATTAGATCCGGGTCGTCCGGGCACTGCGGTTGCAGCGCCAGTAACCGGCGTTTGCCCTGGCGCTTGAGGGCGCTGCATATGAGACGCAGGGATTTCTTGCAGGTGGCGTCGGCCTGCAGGCGCGCCTTGAGCGCCAGAAGTTCCGGCACCTTCTCGATCAGCGGCGTGAACACGAGACCCCGCCCGCAGCCGGTCCTTGGCCCCCTTCTCCAGCCGTTGCCGGACACGTTCTTGCGGATGAAACCGAATCTGGGGCTCTTCAGCGCGGCCTCGTCGTTGCGCACCGCGCGATCCGACTTGCCCAGAAGATGGGCGATGTCGCATTGCATGGCGAAGTACACCGGTTCCTTCGACGGGTCGGTCCAGTCCGAGGGCCAAGTGTAGCGCATCATCGTCAGAAGCGCCTCCAGCCGACCCCTGGTCATGCCCTCCGGCAGCACCGGGTAATCGGTGGGGCTCCCGGTCTCGCCCGCAAGGGCTCGTTTTGCTTGCATCATTCCTGCTCGAGGCGGTCTGGCGCTAGAACCC
>JBCCVK010000340.1:0-3068 GCA_039195495.1 Pseudomonadota bacterium | reverse complement strand
CACCGCCAGCGCCGCCTCGGCCTCGGCCACGACATCTTGGTCCCCTTCCATCTCCCCCAGTTCGATCAAGGCGACATTGTCGCCCAGATCACGCATAACCCCCTGCACGGTTTCGATTTGACCTATCAGCGCCTGCCGGTCGCGCATCAATCTTTGCGCCTTGACCTGATCGTCCCACAGCTTCGGATCTTCGATCAGCGCATCGAATTCCTCCAACCGATGCGCCGCGGTTTCCCAATCCATCCGCTGCTTTAGCAGCAGCAGCGATTTCTCAATGGCGTCGACGTGATTTTGCGCCTCGGCACGCATATCTCCACCCCTGCCCTGCAGCGTCGCGTTCAGAACCGCGTGATACAAGCGGTCTGCGACAGGGGCAAGGTCAGTAGAGCCCTCCCGAAGATAAACTGCCGAAGTTGGCTTTTTTGCCGATGGTCGTTTTCCGACCCGTCGAGGTAACGATTTCGCGCATCGCTTCGTCGCCCTCTTCGCCGCGCGCGAACATCGGCAGGTCGGCGCCCATGGCGAAACCGCCGTCGATGATCGACAGCAGACCCGGGACCGGCTCTTCACCCCGGCGGAAAAGTTCGGCAACCACATATTCTCCGCGGGCGCCACCCGGCAGGCGTTCGCCCGTGAAACGATCGATCTTCACAAAGACGCCGTCTTCAGGAACCTTGAACGTGGTGCCGCCGTATTTTTCAATCGCCATTTTCATGAAATCGTTGAAAACGGGGCCGCACATGGCCGCCCCCGAGGCCCTGTCGCCCAGCGAGCGAGGCTGGTCATACCCGATATAACAGCCCGCCGCGATATTCGAGGAAAAACCGACGAACCAGACATCCTTGGCATCATTCGTGGTTCCCGTCTTACCGGCAATCGACACCGGTAAATTCACCGTATTTGCCGCCGTACCACGATCGACCACGCCTTTCATCATCGACGTCAACTGATATGCGGTGACCGCATCCATCGCCTGCCGGCGGTTCGACGTGATCCCGGGTGCGAGCCCTGGCGGCAACGAGGCGGTCAGACAGTCCACACAATCGCGCTGGTCATGGCGATAGACGGTGCGGCCCCAACGATCCTGCACACGGTCGACCAAGGTGGGCTCGACCCGCTCGCCGCCATTCGCGAACATCGCATAGGCTGCCACCATCCGGAACAATGTCGTTTCCTGGCTGCCCAGAGAGTTCGACAAAAACAGCTCCATGTCGTCATAAACACCGAATCTTTCGGCATAATCGGCAACGATTCTCATCCCGATTTCCTCGGCCAGCCTTACGGTCATCAGGTTTCGCGAACGCTCGATCCCGATGCGCAACGGGGCCGGGCCATAGAACCGGTTAGAGGAATTCTTGGGTCGCCACAGACCCTGTGGCGTATCGATCTCGATCGGCGCATCGATCACGACCGTCGCAGGCGAGTATCCGCTGTCCAGCGCCGCGGCGTAAACAAACGGCTTGAAGGACGACCCCGGCTGCCGCGTCGCCTGCGTGACGCGGTTGAACACCGAATGCTGATAGCTGAAACCGCCCTGCATCGCCAGGACACGACCGGTGTTCACGTCCATGGCCATAAAAGCGCCCTGTACTTCCGGTATCTGGCGCAGCGACCAATGGCGGAAACCGCCATCCCCGTCGGTGATCGCCTTGACATGAACGACCTCACCCACCTCGAGAAGATCGCCCGGCGTCCGCGCCTTGGGTCCAAGCGCGCCATCTTCACCGAGCAGACGCGCCCAGGTCACATCCTCGGCCTGGATATGATGGCCATTCTCATCCTCTTCGATCCCCTCGATGCCGATGCGGACATTGTCGCCGCTCTCCTCCAGCACCACGGCCACATGCCAATCCTCGACATCGCGCGGAAAGCGGATATCCGCCAAGGCCGCACGCCACGCCTCCTCGTCTCCCAGCCGCTCGGCCGGAATCTTGACACGGGCCTGGCGCCATACGCCCTGATTGCGATCATAAGCCTCCAGCCCCTTGCGCAAAGCCCGGGCGGCCTCGTCCTGCAATTCCTGATCCACGGTGGCGCGAATGGACAACCCGCCCGAAAAGAATTCGTCCTCTCCGAAGCGGCCCGACAGTTGGCGGCGGATCTCGTCGGTGAAATAGTCGCGATCCGGCAGACTGTCCTTGAACGCCGGGTGGCTGCCATCCTGTACCGTTTGCAGCGGTTTGCCCTTGGCCAGCTCATATTCCCGCATGGTCAGAAAACCGTTCTCATACATCTCCCTCAGCACGAAATTGCGGCGATTTACGGCCCGGTCGCGCTGTCGGACCGGATGATATGTCGAGGGACCTTTGGGAATGGCGGCCAGATAGGCCGCCTCCTGCGGTTCCAGATCGGCGAGGATCTTGTTGAAATAGGTTTGCGCGGCCGCGGCCACGCCGAAACTGTTCTGCCCCAGAAAAATCTCGTTCAGATAAAGCTCCAGGATCGCATCCTTGTCCAGCGTTTCCTCGAGCCGCGCCGCCAGGATCAATTCCTTGATCTTGCGTTCGGCCGAGCGGTCCGAACTGAGCAGAAAGTTCTTCATCACCTGCTGCGTGATGGTCGAGGCCCCTCTGAGCGGTCCGCCCGTGGCCGCATCCAGCGCCGCCGAAACGATCCCGCGCGGATCGTATCCCTTGTGCAGATAGAAATTCTTGTCTTCGGCCGAGATAAAGGCCTGCTTGACCAGGTCGGGGATCTCCTCGGACGGGGCGAAGATGCGGCGCTCCTTGGCGAACTCGTCCATAAGCAGCCCCTCGCGGGAATAGATGCGGCTGATCGTCGGCGGCGCATATTGGGCGAGTTGTTCGTGATTGGGCAGATCGCGACCGTATATCCAGAAAACCGATCCGATCAGCAGCAGGGCCATGATCGCCCCGTTGGTCACCCAACTGAAGATAGCGCCGATGAAAGAGGAAACGGCCCGAAGCATCTGATCACCCATATTCGTTCGCTTTGCCATATGCTTACATACCTACGCCTTCCAAGCGGGGCGGTCAAAGCAAGTTGCGCATTTTAATGCGCGTTTCGACCCGGCGACATCCATCCCGGCGCCGGTCCCGCTTGCATCT
>JBCCVK010000339.1:0-3069 GCA_039195495.1 Pseudomonadota bacterium | reverse complement strand
TAGACAAACGGTCGACATCGCGGATCCGGATCGGGCCGATACCGCATACCCCTGTCTTAAACGCCTCCAACGTTTCCAACACGTCGTGACCCAGCGCATTGATCGTGCCCTGCCCGGTAATGACGACGCGTTTCACGATCGATCTTTCACCAGTTCTTCCACCGCCTCGATGATCGAACGCACGGACGAGATGTCGAAATCGCTCTCCGAAGGTTCATTGGCGTTGAACGGCACCTGAACGTCAAAGGCTTCCTCAATAGCGAAGATACTTTCGACCAGCCCCAAACTGTCGATCCCGAGCTCGTCCAGGGTCGCGTCTTCCCTGACGTTCTCGGTATCCATCAGCGCCTGCTGCGCGATGATTTCGATCACCTTGTCACGCACGTCATCCATAGGAAATTCCCGCCAGCCCAGCTTGACGAGTGATCTAGTCCTTCGCATCCAGCTTGGAAACCCGTTTTTGCAAACCCGCGACGTCGCGGAAAAGACGCGGCAAACGGCGCAGCGCCTTGTACATGTCCACATGCCGATCCATCTTTACCGCGGGATATCCGAGCAAAACGCTGCCCTTGGGCGCATTCGTAAAAATCTTGCTCGCCCCTCCCGCGATCACATCGTCGCCGACAAAAATATTGTCGTTCACGCCGCATTGTCCCGCCATGACCACCCGGTTTCCGATCCGGGCCGAACCGGCGATGCCGACCTGTCCGCAGATCAGGCAATCTTCACCAATTTGGACATTATGAGCGATATGGACGAGATTGTCCAATTTGGTGCCGGCGCCGATGGAGGTGTCGCGAATCGTGCCGCGGTCAATGGCACAATTGGATCCGATCTCGACATCGTCGCCGATACGGACGGCACCCAGAGAATGGATGCGGGTCCAGCTTTGAGCGGCGACTTGACCGGCTTCCCCCAATGTTTCACGCACATTCTCGACCGCCGATTTCTCCAGGGTGACGAAAGAAAACCCGTCGCCGCCGATCACTGCGCCCGGCTGGGCGACGAACCGGTCGCCGATCACGACACGCGCACCGATCCGAACACCTTGTAAAATCAGCGCGTCATGCCCGATGCGCGCGTCCTCGGCCACGCTGGCATGGGCCGCGATGCGGGCATTATCCCCAATTTCGGCGCTGGCGCCGATCACCACGAATGGGCCGACCGCGGCATTCGCGCCCAGTTTGACGGTTGGGTCGATCACAGCGGTAGCATGCACGCCAACGGCGATCCGCGGACCCGGATCCATCAGCCGGGTCACATCTGAAAGGGCATAGCGCGGACGCGCCACGCAAATCGCCGCCTCCAGGCCCAAAGCGCGCCAATCCGCCCCGGTCCAGAGAAGTGCGGCCCGGGCACGTCCTTCGGCCAGGTCCTTGGCATATTTCTCGCTCATCGCCAGGGCCAGATCGTTCGGACCGGCCACACTTGGCTCCGCCGCTCTTTCGATCAAGAAATCGGCGCGACCAAGGACCTCCGCCCCCAATGCCTTGGCGATCTCCTTTACGCTGAACCCCATGCCCGATCCATTCGGCCCCGTGTCATCATCGGCCGCCCCCCGGGCAAAGATTTAGCTTTCGGCGCCGCGCAACGCCACCCCGGTCCGGGCCATGGCCGCGAAAATCCTGGCGTCCCGGCCGTAGATATCGCGCCGGTAGCTCACCCGACCCTTCGCCGGAACCCAGGCCGTGCGATAAACGAGATGCACCGGAACGGGTTCTTCCAGATCAACCACGGTCTCTTTGCGGGTTGCCAGCACCCGGCGAAAATAGGTTTGCTCATCCAACATCTGCCTGGCCAGAAGCGTGTAGGCGAACTCAAATGGTTTGTGCAGTCGCACGCAGCCATGGCTGTAGGCGCGCACTTCCCTGCTGAACAGCGATTTTGCAGGCGTATCATGCAGATAAATATTGTACTTGTTGGGGAACATGAACTTCACCCGGCCCAGCGCATTACTTTGAGACGGCGGCTGCTTGAGGTCGAAGGGAAAAGAGTGTTCGTTGTATTGCGAGAAATCGACATGCGCCCGATCCACCGTGTTGCCGCGGCCGTCGACCAATTGCAGATATCCATGGGCGGCGCGATTGCGTTGAAAAGCCGGCAGATATTCCTTGATCGCGATCGAACGCGGTACGTTCCAGGTGGGATTGATCACCATATGCGTCATACGGTCCGAAAATTCCGGCGTTCGGCGGTCGAAGGTGTTCTTGCCCACCACCGTGCGGGTTTGAAAGGTCACCTTGCCCCGATCCATGACATAGGCGCGGAAATCGGCCATGTTGACCAAAATATGACGATCGCCCAACGGCTGGTTGGTCCAGCGGCGGCGTTCGAGCGCTACGACGATCTGGCGCATGCGTTCCTCGGGACCGACATTCACCTCGGCAATCGTGGATTTGCCCGCCACGCCATCGGCCGTGAGACCATGATCGTGTTGGAAACGTTTCACGGCGTCTTGAAGCGTCGCATCATAAACGCCGGATGCGCTCTTTTTGAGATAACCCATGCGAATCAGGCGGTTGCGAAGAGCGATCACGCGCCCGCCCATCCCATCCGGTCGCAAGGCGCTGCCTCTGCCGATCTTCGGCCCCCAGCCGCCCAGGTCGATCGCCGCCTGAAGAATGCGCTTCTCCTTCAACAATCGCGCATATTCAGGATCGTTCGGCGGAAGTGATCTAAAGAATCCCCGCGGCGCGGTCGCCACGAAATCTTGCAGGAGCTGCAAGCGATCGAGAGCGGGAACCTGCCGGACGATGCCGGGATCAATCTCACCGGGAACGAGAACCCCGGTCCGAATGTCGCGTGCGTAAAGCAGAAACTTCTTCGTTGTCGCAACTTCGGCGAAACCGCGATCGCGATCGGTCTCGACCGCCGCCAGGGTCGCGGTGATTTCCGCCGGGTCATACCGGCGTATCGGCAGCCCGTGATCCGGCGCCCGCTTCAATGCGGCAAGAAAGGCGCGCAGGCGATGCTTGTCACCCTCAACGGTCCAAACCGGTTCGTAATTCCGCCCCCTGTAGAAGGCGGCGATGTCGCGATCCTGCCACGCGGCCTCGGCGACGGCCTGCT
>JBCCVK010000338.1:0-3085 GCA_039195495.1 Pseudomonadota bacterium | reverse complement strand
GTCATGCGCGCGCCATCCCGCCAACGCGTCGACCGGCATCGCCGCGGCCGGTCGGGGCAGTCCGGTCGCTGGAATCTTCCAGGGGTGACCGGTCGCGGGATTGCTCGCCGGCACCGGCAACCGCTTGCGGGTGCAGATAAACATCGGTCTCTCCAGCGGCGATCTGGGCCCGCGGCCCGCATCCTGGCCGCGCACCCACCGATACGCGAACCGCCAGAACCGGAACCCCATTGCCGCGAAGCGCGGAGGGATGCGCGCAACACCTCGGCGGATTACATAGCGCCCTACTTTTGCAAAAAGGGACTGGATAATCGATATGACACCGTGCCCCCTGTTCCGTTCCGCCCCAGGACGCAGCGGCCGGCTCTCAGACCGCCCTCTTCTGGAGCACAACGCCCCTGATCTGGTGCAGCGGAAAGCCAGCCAGGCCAGGATCATTACGGCAATCTGCAATCACCTTCCGCGCCACGAGGATAACCGCTTATCGGGAAAACGGAGGCACTCCGGGGCAATACGAGACGATCGCCGCCCAAAAGAGCCCTAGCCCCACCAAGTTCTAAAACCGCAGTCGCGACCGTTTCGGGCATGGCTGAGGGATACACGTCCATCTGACTTTTGCCCATCGATCGCGGGATATCGGTCAACCCGAGGGGCGGCCGTGGGCCCCTTGCCGAACAGCATCCCATGCGTAATAGTCACATGATTTCAAGAGGTGCGCATGCCTGAAGAGAAGCGGGCAACCGTCGTCGATTGGCTTTGGCCGCATGTGAGCTTCGACTTTACCAAAGCTCGAGTCCTCGGCCGCATCATCGGCACGGTCCTCGTCCTGCTGCCCGTCGTTTTGATCATCGGTGTTTCCGGTGCATTCATCGCAGCGGTGTTTCATCTCGGCCCGTATCAAGGGCAGGCTACCGATGAGGCCATTCGCAACAACGGCCTCGTCCTGGCGGCGGTCTTCGGTGCGCCGTTCATCGCCTGGCGCTCTCTGGTCGCCCAGCGTCAAGCCGACATTGCCGAACAGGGCCACATCACCGACCGCATCAACAAGGCCGTCCAGGGGCTTGGCGCCGAGAAGACCGTCCGGCGTCACCGGACCGACCGGGATGGGGCGCCGCTTTACGAAGACGGCGCCGACGGCGCGGCGGATATGAAAAAGCCGGTATTCGACGAGTTAACGGAACCGAATCTGGAGATGCGCATCGGCGCCCTATACGCGCTCGAACGTGTTGCCAAGGACAGTGAAATGGATCGCGCCCAGATATTCGAGATTTTCAGCGCCTATGTCAGCAACAATTTCGATGCTCCGGAAACGTTTTCGCACCCGGCATTGAAACGATTTGGCCCTGATGAACAAGAGCCGGGCATCAATAGGCGGTTTTGGAAGGAATCGATCAGTTCGGATACTGATCAACATGAACTGAGCATTTATATGCTGTCTGTAGGAGCACCGGGCGGCTTGGGTCGAGAGTGGGTCAAAAAACTGAAAAGACCGCGCCCGGACACGCGCGCGGCGGTATCGGTCATCGTCAGAAATGTCGATCGCTTCGGGACGGATCGGAACGGGGGCGGCGCACCAGCCCTTGCATTTACCGGCGCCAATCTGCAGCGGGCCGATTTCCGCGGCGCGAATCTGGCGGGGGCGACATTCGAAGCGTGTCAACTCGATGGCGCGCTCTTTGACAGATCCGATCTTTCAGATGCAAAATTCTTCGCCTGCTCCCTGATCGGCGCTTCATTTTACGGTGCCAAATTGTCAGGAGCCCGATTTGCACGATCAAGGCTTGAATGCGTAAATGCAGGAAACATCGTCAGCATGTCCGGATGCGCGTTTTGGCACTGCGACTGCTCCGGGAGCGTGTTCGACACCGCCGATTTATCTAATTCAAGCTTCAGACACGTCACGGCGCGCAAGGCATATTTTCATGCAAAAGAGATGAATGATACGCTTTTCTCAAGGTGCGACATCCGTGACGGAGGGCTGAGCGCGCATTCGATGCGCGGACTTGGCATTCATGAAACCTGGGTTCCCGAAACCGGTGTGTGACTGATTGAGGACGTGCAGTCATCGAAATATGTCTTCGAAACTCGAACGGCCAAAAAAGTGCGATTATTCACCGATCCAAGCCCGCCGCATCTTGCGAGTACGATTATGCGCGAGACGGCGGCTTTTATGGGTATGGAAGAGATGGAACAGGGCGATGCCGAACTGTTTGACCCCTGAGCCGAAAGTTTCTCGCTTGACGTTGGAGGCTGGGTGACGAAGCGAAGCCGCCTTCGCGCTCGGCGCCGTCTTGCGGCGGTGCAAAGCGAACCTTGCTTCTCAGGCGACCTGAAGGTCCGCTTCCATTCGTGCGAACCGCAGCATCGGACAAGGCGCGGCGGTATCGGTCATCCAGCAAGGCAATGGCTCCAAGGCCCGCGAATTCACCACCTCAAACCGCGAAGCCAGGATCCAGGCCGTTGTGACGGAATGGAAACAACGGAGCATGTCTTCTTTCCAGGGCGATAGCCGCTTCTAAAGCTGCCACATATCTGCTTCTTGAATACAGTGATAACAAATACTTAGCTCTAATCTTTCTGGCGGATGGCCGAGTGTGACCGCAGGCATGGATAGCGGTCGTTTTGAGCGCAACCTCACAGGCCACGCCCAGTGATGGATGGCGACCGCGGGTCATCAGACGATCGACCGATGACGGCGAACCGCGCGGCGGCAGCCGGAATTTCCGGGCCTCCACGGCCCATGGAAGGCCGAACCGCCATCGGTCACACGGCTCGTTTCATATCAAGAAACGCCGCCTCGCTCATCGGCAGAGGATCGCCGGACACCCAATCGAAAAGCGACCGTTTGGCCTTGCTCAGCGGGCCGAGATAGATATGCAAACCCAGGCTGACCGCCCCATCCAGCGCCTGAACGGCATGAATGTCATCGGGACCGAAGACATGAAACTGTCCGGCGCTCAACGTCAACTCTCCAGCGGGAAATGTCCGATCATTCACCCGCCGATAGAGTATGTTCCTTTCGCGTCCCCGATACACGCCGAGAACCGCCCGCATCTGATGGTCGTGCGGGGGCAGAATCTCGGTC
>JBCCVK010000337.1:0-3091 GCA_039195495.1 Pseudomonadota bacterium | reverse complement strand
GAAGGCTTCGTTCGACTCGACCACATCGAAATCCGAAATCTCGAGCCCCGTCTTCGCCAATAGAATTTTCACTGCCGGCACCGGCCCCATACCCATCACTTCGGGCCGCACTCCCGCATGGGCGTAGCCGAGTATCCTTGCGCGTGGCGTCAATTTGGCTTCCTGCGCCGCTTTCCCGGTGGCCAGGATCACCGCTGCGGCGCCGTCGTTGATGCCCGAAGCGTTGCCGGCGGTCACGCTGCCGTCTTTCTGAAAGGCGGGCCGCAGACCGGCCAGCGCGTCCGCGGTCGTCGTCTTGGGGTGCTCGTCGGTGTCAAAGTCCGTGGACCCGAGGCGGGTGACCAATTGAACGGGCACGATCTGATCTGTAAAACGACCTTCGGCGATCGCCTTGGCAGCACGCTGCTGCGACACCAGCGCCCAGGCATCCTGCGCCTCGCGACTGATGTGATGCGCCCTGGCGACGTTCTCGGCGGTCACGCCCATATGTCCCGTTCCGAACGGGCAGTTCAAAGCGCCCAGCATCATATCGAGCGACGTCATATCGCCCATTTTCTGACCGCGACGGAGATTTTGAAGGATGTAGGGGGCACGGGTCATGTTTTCCGTCCCGCCGGCCAGACCGAACTCCGCATCGCCGAGCATCAGCGACTGCGCCACCGAGACGATGGCCTGCATCCCCGAGCCGCACAGGCGATTGACGTTCATTGCGGGCGTCGTGTCCGGCACGCCGGCCTGCATCGCCGCCACGCGGCTGACATACAGATCACGGGGGTCGGTGTTGATGACATGGCCGAAGGCGACATGGCCGACCCGCGCGCCCTCGATGCCCGCGCGCTTTAATGCGGCGCGGGCAACGATGGTGCCCATTTCGATGGGCGAGGTGTTGGCGAGCGAACCGCCAAACGTGCCGATTGCGGTGCGGGCAGCCCCCAGAATCACGATATCGGTCATGGTGTCCTCCAATTTTTCGCGAGCGGATCCGTCGCCTGACGTTCCGGCATGACGCTGGTCCTCAAGAGCCGTTCGAGCGCGCTTCGGAAAACGCTCGCATCCTTCCCGAGAGCGGTCAGCACCTCGGCCTCGAACGCGTGAGCCATGGGTGTCAGCTGATCGATCATCGCGCGCCCCTTGTCGGTCAACGACAATTCGACCAGCCGGCGGTCTCCGGCATGGGTTTTCTTGCTGACATAGCCAGCCGCTTCGAGCCGCGCGGCCGCCCGCGACCCTTTGGACTTGTCCATCTCCACGCGCGCGTGGATCTCGCGCACACTGACCGCCCCCGCCTGGCTCAAATGGGCGATGACCCGCCATTCCGGAATGCTGATCCCGAAACGTTTCCGATACGTCTCGCTGAATGCCCGACTCACGCGCGAGGACAAAACGGCAAGTTGATACGGTAGAAACTCGTTCAGAACGAAATCGGTCATCAGCGGCCCCGCGGGATATCGGACAGAAGGCACCAATCCGGGGGCAAGGTCAACGCCGGAACACGACACCGATACACGACGACGGTCCCGCTTCCGGATGGTTCTCCAATGCGGCACATGCGCGGGCCGGCGCGCCATGGCCGGTCTGTCGACGGACGGGTGCTTACGCGGAAACCGATATATGATCATATGATCCGTAATTGAGATCGGAATGTCCCTTCATTCCCGGCGCGCGTTATGACACCATGATTTCATATTGGGAGAGATCGCAGATCATGCCGATTGATACATGCGTGTTCGATGCTTACGGTACCTTGTTCGACGTTGCCGCCGCTGCGCGCGAAGCCGCGACCGAACCGGGGCGGGAAGCCTTTTCCCGGATCTGGCCGCAGGTGGCCAGCGATTGGCGCCTCAAGCAGTTGCAGTATACCTGGCTGCGGGCGATCGCGGATGCGCATACGGATTTCTGGCAGGTCACGCAGGATGGGCTGGATTGGGCATTGGCCAATTCGGATGCGTCAGACGATGCCGGCTTGCGCAAGCGTCTGTTGCAGCTTTACTGGGAATTGTCATCCTATCCGGAAGTGCCGGCCATGCTGAAGACACTGAAAAAAGGCGGGTTCAACACGGCGATCCTGTCCAACGGATCACCCGACATGCTGACTGCGGCGGTCAAGTCGGCTGATATCGGCGATGTCCTGGACGACGTGCTGAGCGTGGAGACCGCGGGCGTCTTCAAACCCCATCGCAGCGTCTACGACATGGTGGGTCGGCGTTTCGGCTGCACGCCCGATCGGGTTTTGTTCGTCAGTTCGAATGGCTGGGACGCGGCGGCGTCCGCCGGCTATGGTTTTCATGCGGTCTGGGTGAATCGCGCGGAAGAGCCGATGGACCGGCTTCCCTGGACCCCTCGCGACACGACGACGGATCTGACCCCGATCCCGGATATCGCATCGAGTATTTGAAATCGCGCCCTTATATGATGAACGGCCCAGCCCATACGACGATGAAAGACGCCATAGACTCCGTGCAAAAGTATCCGATGTTCCTAAAACTTTATCCTTGTGGCTTTGCAAGCATCTAGTGTAGGTGGAGGCAGGGTTCATCATTAAACTTTCGGGTGATCATGAATAAGCGAATTAACCTTGCGCTGCAAGGTGGCGGATCACATGGAGCTTTTACCTGGGGCGTTTTAGATAAATTATTGGAATGCGACTTCATTGAAATCGCTATGATTTCCGGCACCTCGGCCGGGGCTTTGAATGGGGTCGCCCTTGTCAATGGAATTATCGAGGCAGGCCCTGAAAGTGCACGTGTCGAACTCGAACGCATATGGCGGCGCATCAGTGAAAGAGGCCGTTTCAGCCCCATTCAGCGAACGCCTTTCGATCGGGCATCCGGAAATTGGTCTTTGGACAATTCTCCTGGCTTTTATCTGGTCGATGCAATTACGCGCGCTTATTCCCCATATCAATTGAATCCATTCAACTTCAATCCAGTTCGACAGATTATCGAGGAATGCGTCGATTTCGATCGTTTGCGTTCCGACATGCGCATTCCGCTTTTTGTTTCCGCGACCAATGTCGAAACCGGTCAGATCGAAGTTTTCGATCACAAACGTCTGAATCCCGATATCGTGGTCGCCGCCGGATGTCTTCCAT
>JBCCVK010000336.1:0-3095 GCA_039195495.1 Pseudomonadota bacterium | reverse complement strand
TCTTTCCGGGGCTTATATCCCA
Organism: Pseudomonadota bacterium; assembly: GCA_039195495.1. Taxonomy (GTDB): domain Bacteria; phylum Pseudomonadota; class Alphaproteobacteria; order Rhodobacterales; family Rhodobacteraceae; genus JBCCVK01. The sequence continues at coordinate 3,073 of JBCCVK010000336.1, read as the reverse complement.
TGCCCCGATATCTAAGATATCTGCCTCGCTGCTCTCTTGCACGGATCGAACGGGCCCCACGCCTCTCCCTGAACCGCTTGCGCTCTTCTTGCCTTCCCAAAGGCCGGGGGATAGGGTGCGCGCCAATCCAAAGGGCCGCGCCCGGCCTTCGCCAATGAGGATGACGATATATGTTCGCAACCCCCGCCTATGCCCAGGCCGCCGGAGGCGCCAGCGTCTTGACCAGCTTCGTCCCGCTGATCCTGATCTTCGCCATCATGTATTTCCTGCTGATCCGGCCGCAGCAGCGGAAAATAAAAAACCATCAGGCCATGGTCAGCGCCTTGCGTCGGGGCGATCAGATCGTCACCCAGGGTGGAATGATCGGCAAGATCACGAAAGTGCTGGACGATAACAAGCTCGAGGTCGAAATCGCCGACGGCGTCAAGGTCAAGGTGGTGCAATCGACCATTTCGCAGGTGTTGTCCAAGACCGAACCGACCCAAGGCTGAGGGGACGCGCGGAGCCATGTTGCAAATCGCTGGCTGGAAACGGGGTCTGATCTGGGCGATTTGCGCCCTTGGTCTGATCCTGGCGCTGCCCAACGGCTTCTATTCCCGCGTCGAAGGCCACAACGACGCCGTCAGGGCCTTGGAAACCGGTGCGGCCGAGACACCCGATCTGACCGCTGCCCGGGCGGCTTGGCCCGGTTGGATGCCGTCCATGCTGGTCAATCTGGGGCTCGACCTGCGCGGCGGCGCCCATCTTCTGGGCGAGGTCGAGCTTTCCGACGTTTACGAAGCCCGCATGGACGCTTTCTGGCCCACGGTCCGTGATGCGCTGCGCGCGGAACGCGCCACGATCGGCACCATTCGGCGCCAGCCCGCGCCCGCCGACATGCTCCGTGTGCGCGTCTCGCAACCTGACGCTATCCGGCGCGCCGCCGAGGTCACGCGCGATCTGGCGCGACCCGTGATCACCTTGACCGGTGTCGGCGCGACCGATTACGAGGTCGGGATCGACGGCGACGATCTGGTCATCACCCTCTCGGAGGAAGAGCGCCTGGCCACGGACGACCGCACGATGCAGCAATCCCTGGAGATCATTCGGCGCCGCGTGGACGAAGTCGGCACCCGCGAACCCACGATCCAGCGCCAGGGCCGCAATCGCATCCTGATCCAGGTGCCCGGCATTGGTTCGGCCGAGGAGCTCAAGCAGATCATCGGAACCACGGCGCAGTTGACCTTCCACCCGGTCGTCGGCCGCGTGACGGACACCGCCCCGCCGCCGGGCGGGCGCAGTATCGTCTACCCGTCCTTGGACGAACCCGGGGTCCGATACGCCCTGGAGCGCACACCGGTCGTGACCGGCGAGGAACTGGTCGATGCCCAGCCTGCGTTCGACTCGAACGGCCGGCCTGCGGTGAACTTCCGGTTCAATCCGACGGGTGCCCGCAAATTCGGGGATTACACGGCCCGGAATATCGGTTCGCCCTTCGCGATCGTGTTGGACGAAGAGGTGATCAGCGCCCCCGTCATCCAGAGCCATATCCCCGGCGGTTCAGGGATCATCACCGGCAATTTCACGGTGGAGGAAAGCACCAATCTGGCCGTGCTCCTGCGCGCTGGCGCATTGCCGGCCGAAATAGCCTTCCTCGAGGAACGCACCATTGGTCCCGACCTGGGACAAGACAGCATCGACGCGGGGAAGATGGCTTCGCTCGTTGCCCTTGGCGCGGTCCTGGTCTTCATGGCCCTCAGTTATGGCATTTTCGGCATTTTCGCCAATGTCGCCCTGTTGATCAATATTGCACTGATCTTCGGTGTTCTTTCGGCCGTGGGCGGCACGCTGACGCTACCGGGCATTGCTGGGATCGTGCTGACCATCGGCATGGCGGTGGATGCCAACGTGCTTGTCTTCGAGCGTATCCGGGAAGAGCTGAAAACGGCCCGAGGTCCGGCACGCGCCATCGAGCTTGGCTATGAGCGGGCACTCAGCGCCATTCTCGATGCCAACATAACCACCTTCATCATCGCCATCATCCTGTTCACGCTGGGATCGGGTCCTGTGCGGGGGTTCGCGGTGACCCTGGGTATCGGCATCCTGACATCGGTTTTCACTGCGATCTTCGTGACGCGGCTGATCATCGTGACCTGGTTCTCGCGCCGGCGCCCCAAGATGATCGAGGTCTGATCCCATGCGTTTGCGCCTTGTCCCGGAACGGACCGCTTTCGACTTCTTCCGCTATGCGCGGGTCACCCTCGGGGCCTCGATCCTGGCGATGATCCTGTCGCTGACCGTCTGGATGATCTCGGGTCTGAATTTCGGAATAGACTTCCTGGGCGGGACCGTGATCCGTACCGAAAGCGACCGCCCCGTGGATGTGGGCGCCTATCGTAATGCGCTCGCGCCGCTCGGGCTGGGGGATGTGTCGATCACGCAAGTGTTCGACCCATCCTTCCCCGCCGGCAAAAACGTCGCGATGGTCCGCATTCAGATTCAAGAAGGACAGGAAAGCATCGCGCCGGAAACGATCGCCGACGTCGAGGAGGCGCTGAGCGCCGTCGATCCGTCGATGATCTTTCCGTCGGTCGAAAGCGTCGGTCCCAAGGTTTCGGGTGAACTGATCCAGGCCGCGTTTCTGGCCGTGACAGCCGCATTGGCGGCGATCCTGTTCTACATCTGGCTGCGTTTCGAATGGCAATTCTCGCTGGGGGCCGTTGCCGCCCTGTTGCACGACATGATTCTGACCATCGGAATCTTCTCGGTCCTGCAGATCCGCTTTGACTTGGCAACCATCGCGGCGATCCTGACGATCATCGGCTACTCGATCAACGACACGGTGGTCATCTTCGACCGCCTGCGCGAGAATCTGATCAAGTACAAGAAAAAGCCCCTGAAAGACGTCATGAATCTCAGCGTCAACGAAACTTTGAGCCGAACGGTCATGACCTCGGGTACGACCCTTCTGGCGTTGACCGCGCTTTTGATACTGGGTGGCGACGTGATCCGAGGCTTCGTGTTCGCCATCACCTGGGGCGTGCTCGTCGGCACCTACTCCTCGGTTTACGTGGCCAAGAATGTGGTCTTGATG
>JBCCVK010000335.1:0-3112 GCA_039195495.1 Pseudomonadota bacterium | reverse complement strand
GCCGTCGGCAGCCAGTCCGAGGCGCTCGAGGCGCTAATCCGGGTGAACCAAACCCATTTCAGAAACATGATGTTGAGCATCAAGGGAAACGGCCTTGACCCCGGCGACAGTCTTTATGTCATCGAGGGCGGGCAGGAGGGGGATTACATCGTTCTCGACGGCAATCGCCGCATCTCGGCGCTCAAGGTCATGGCGGGACCCGACGTTCTGGATGGCACGGCCTTGCCCACGTCGACAAAAAACCTGCTCTTACGGGCGGCGAGCGGATTTGATTGTGATGATGTCGAACCATTGCGCTGCGTCTGTTTTCCAGCCCGCGAAGATGCCAATGAATGGATTCACCGCCGCCATACCGGCGAGGCCGAAGGCGAGGGCCGCATTCAGTGGGGAAGAACCGAGATTCAGAGATTTTCCGGAGATAGATCGATTCTCGACATCATCGATTTCGTTGGCCGGAATGCCGATTATTCCGACGAGGAGTGGAAGATCACGAAAGCAACCATCGAAAGCAGAAAGTCGAGCAATCTCGGTCGCCTTCTGGAATCCGCCGCGGGTCGGAAGCATCTGGGTATTTCGGTCAAAAAGAGCGCTGGCGGCAAGATACCGCTGTTGAGTTCCGATCCGGAATGGGCGCTTTCGGTATTGAAACGCCTCATAGAAGACGTGCGGGATGGCGTGGTCGATTCGAGAAGCCATAATACGGCATCAGAAATTGAAAGATATTTCAAAGAGCTGCCCTTTGAATTGCAGCCCGCAAGAAGCGGAAGCTCCGCCTCTTGCGCTTTTAGGGACATCGACGTGAAATCTCAGCCCGTCACGCTTCCTCCGCCAACACCCAAACCGAAGACCAAGGCCCCGCCGCGGCCGCGGAGAACCTTGGCGCCGAAGAAGATTTCGTTCAATGCGCCCTTGTCCGCGCAAGGTCGGCATCTGCTTCGGGAGGCAACCCTTATCGACGTCAACAAGCTGACGATATCCGCGGCCTTCGTGCTGTTGACTCTTGTCGAACTCGCCGTGACCGATTATGTGGCCGCACACGGACTTTCCCCTAGAAAAATACGCGACCGCGGTGAGGCGAAAGATCTGACGCGTCTGGAGAAAGTCGATGCCGTCGTGCAGGACATCCTTCGAAAAGGGCTTGTCAAGGATCGTGATCTGCATGGGTTTCAGATTGGTTTCCTTAAGGAAACGACAATCTTTCGCATGAGTCTCGTCGATGACTTTGCAGGTGCCGAACTGCTTCAGGTGCCGACACCGGAGGCGGTCCGAGCGGCATGGGATTGCTGCATCCCTGTTTTCGAGGCCGTTTACGGGACGGTGCGATGAACGGCCGCTCCACGCGTCTCACGCAGACCGGCCGGTACTCTCCTCTGAGATATCCGGGCGGCAAGGGGAAAATCGCGCGTTTCATCCGCGCGCTTATCCGTGCGAACGGCCTCGCCGACGGACGTTACGTTGAGCCGTATGCGGGCGGGGCGGCAATCGCTTGGGAACTGTTGCTCACCGGCATCGTGCGGCGGGTTTCGGTGAACGACATAAGCCGGCCCGTCTTCGCGTTCTGGAACAGCGTTCTCAATCAGACGGATGCCCTATGTCGTTTGATCAGCGATTGCTCGCTGACGGTCACCGAGTGGGACCGATGGAAGGAAGTCTATCGGCGGCACGAGGAGGCAGACGAACTCGAACTCGGCTTTGCGTTCTTTTTCCTCAATCGGACAAACCGATCCGGCATTCTGAACGGTGGTGTCATCGGCGGAAGGGATCAGACCGGAAACTGGAAAATAGACGCGCGTTTCAACAAGATCGATCTCATTTTGAGGATCAAGAAAATCGCGCGTCTGCGATCCAGAATCTCGCTGACGCGAATGGATGCGGTAGAATTTCTGGCATGTTATTCTCCGAAATGGAACGGCAAGACCTTGATATACATCGATCCTCCATATTTCGAAAAGGGAAGATATCTTTATCACGATTCCTACGATCCTGACGACCACGCCGACGTCGCGAAAGCGGTCTTGCGGTTGCAAGGTCTGCACTGGGTCGTCTCGTACGACGATGTCAGACCGATCCATTATCTTTATGAAGATACGAACTGGTTGCAATATACCCTCAACTACAGTGCTAGAAACACGGTCAGAAGCCGTGAGGTCATGTTCTTCAGCAAGGGTCTCGAGATACCTGAAGTTCCGAAACCTTTGCTGGAAATCGACCGCGATACGGGGCCGAGCCCGCGCAAGGTCGCGGACAGGGTTTTTGTCACTTGAAGTGCAGCGCGCGCAAATGATAGGGGAAAGCGCGGCGCGGGCGTTGTGTAGTGGTAAGACCTTAGCCTTCCAAGCTAATGACGCGGGTTCGATTCCCGCCGCCCGCTCCATTAAGGCATGAAATCTTTTTATTTTCATCGCCTTAAGCGCGACCGTGTCCCATGCCGGATCGGCATGTGGGACGGTTGCCAGTCCGTCGCTTCCAGGGGGCGTATGGCGTCGGCGGCCAGTCTCCACCGTTCGATTCCCTTGGTGTGGGCTTTGGAAGTCCTGGCCTGCGTGTGCCCGTGGATCGACATGATCTGATATTGGGTGTATCCGGCCTGCGCCGGAAGATGCCCCGCCGCCTTGCGGACCCCATTGCTGGAACGGCCTTCCAATCCGGCACCCCGGCGGAGCGTCTGTCCCAGCGCGTCCGGCGCGCTGAACGGTCTGCCGCGTTTCGTCGAAAGGTGGGTCGGGCCCTGCACCGTCGCGGCCCGCGTGGCCCGATAGAGGGGCGGCAGCATCGGGATTTCCACTTTCGCGGATCCCTTCCTCTTCGGTTGCCGGCCAAGACCGCGAATACCGCCTCGCTCGAACTCATTGGCCCTGCCCAATACCACCGCATCGCCAATCCGGCAGGCGGTGAACATGAACGGCGTCAGACAAAGATGCGCGGTGGTGCCTTCGGGATGGATGTCGCGACAGACTTTAATATCGTCCTTCGTCCAGGGTTTGGCCCCGCCACGTCCCTTGTCGATCCGCGCCACTCCGATGGCGGGGTTCACATCGCAAATCCCTCGCTCGCAGGTCCACCGGTACATGGATCGAAGCGCCTCGATCATACTGTCCGCTGCGGCAGGCGT
>JBCCVK010000334.1:0-3113 GCA_039195495.1 Pseudomonadota bacterium | reverse complement strand
TGCGAGCCCGACTTGAAGCCCGAGGAATAGAAGACCTCCCGCGGGCGCTCCGGCTCCTCGGGATCGTAGCCGATGGAGAGGTGGAAGCTGTGCCCGTCAGGCGTGGTGATCCTGCGCGTCTCCGCCAGACGGCGCGCGGGCAGCATGTGACGGGGATCGGGCGTCTTCTTGTAATCGGGCATGGGACAAGTCCATGAACGAAAGTGAATGAGAGGGGAAGGGGAAAGAGGCGGCCCTGCCCAGGACACGGTCGAGCTTCCGGGTCGTGGTGGTCCGTTCCAACGCCTGATCGTAGAGGCGCCGGTTGGAAAAGCTTTCCTTTCGCATCACGATGCCGTGGCGATCGCTGACGGGATGGAGCTTGTCAAAATACGCGGCACGACATTGCAGCAGCATGTCGTGGATCTGCACCGGCGAAGCCGGTTCCGTCTCGGGACGGGTTTCGGTCGCGCCTCGGGCGCATGTCCCCCGGACGGGAACGGGGCAGAACGCGCGCATCGTTCCCGTCGGTCCGCTGCACCGATCTGGGATCGCCCGGGCGCCGCAGGCATGCACTTTCACATGAAAATCGAAAACCTGCCTTCAAACCGAAACCGACGAAACCAGGTCCTTCGCCTTCGATTATCCGTTTCGTTGGGATCGGGAAAGGTCAGTACGCCCGCCGGTTCTCGTTTCTGCCGGGTTTTCTCATGCCCCTTACTTGGCCGGCCCGGATACCCGACAGGTCCGCATCCTCTTCACGGCAGTCCCAAAGATCGGGTCGGCAAGTCGCCTGTGCAAACATGCGCGACGCAAGAAGAGCCAAAGCGATATCGCGGTTTTCCGCATACGACCCGAAAGGATTTCAATCGATCTTCGGCAACAGATCGTTGACCGAGGTTTTGGCATCGCCATAGAACATCCGCGTGTTCTCTTTGTAAAAGAGCGGGTTTTCAATACCGGAATAGCCGGTGCCCTGGCCGCGCTTCGATACGAAGACCTGCTTGGCCTTCCAGACCTCAAGCACCGGCATCCCGGCGATGGGACTGTCAGGATCGTCCTGAGCCGCCGGATTCACGATATCGTTGGAACCGATCACGATCGCCACATCGGTCTGGGGAAAATCGGCGTTGATCTCATCCATCTCCAGTACGATGTCGTAAGGCACCCTGGCTTCGGCCAGCAGCACGTTCATATGCCCCGGCAGGCGGCCTGCGACGGGATGAATGGCAAAACGCACCTGCTTGCCCTTGGCGCGCAGCTTGCGCGTCAACTCGCTGACCGACTGCTGGGCCTGTGCCACCGCCATGCCATATCCCGGCACGATGATGACGCTGTCGGCGTCGTTCAACGCCATCGCCACGCCGTCGGCATCGATGGCGATCTGCTCTCCTTCGATCTTCACCGCCGAGCCCCCGGTGGCGCCAAAACCGCCCAGGATCACGCTGATGAAGGACCGGTTCATCGCTTTGCACATGATGTAGCTGAGTATCGCGCCGGAAGAGCCCACCAGCGCGCCGGTGACGATCAGCAGATCGTTGCCCAAGGTGAAACCAATGGCCGCCGCCGCCCATCCCGAATAACTGTTCAGCATCGACACCACGACCGGCATGTCGGCCCCGCCTATTCCCATGATCAGATGCCAGCCGATGAAGCCGGCGATCACGGCCACCAGCAGCATCGTCCAGATGCCGGCGCCGTTGAAATAGATCATTGCCAGCACCAGACAGGCCAACGCAGCCCCGGCGTTCAGAATATGCCCGCCCGGCAATTTCCTGGGCTTGCCGTCGATCTGACCGGCCAGCTTGCCATAGGCCACGACCGACCCGGTGAAGGTGACGGCACCGATGAAGATGCCCAGGAACACTTCGACCTTCAGGATGGCGATTTCGACGGCATCCTTCTTGGCGAGACTTTCCGAGAAGCCGGCCAGGCCCTGCAAATTCTGACCCGCCTCTTTCATCGCCGTCACGGCCGACAGTTCCACATCGGCATTGAGACCGATGAAGACCGCCGCCAGGCCGACGAACGAATGCAGGGCCGCGACCAATTGCGGCATCCCGGTCATCTCGACCCTTCTTCCCACATACTGGCCCGCATAGGCGCCGACGGCGACCATCGCGATGATGATCAGGTAATTGCCCACACCCGGCCCGAAGATCGTGGCGAAAACCGCGATGCCCATGCCGATGATGCCATACCAGACGGCACGCTTGGCGCTTTCCTGATTGCTCAGCCCCCCAAGGGACAGGATGAACAGCACAGAGGCGGCGATATAGGCCGCGGAAACGATACCGATGCTCATGACCTGCTCCTAGGATTTCTGGAACATGGACAGCATCCGGCGCGTCACCAGAAAGCCACCCACGATGTTAACGGTTGCGATCAGGATCGAGATGCCGGCCAGCGCTACCACCAACGGGGCGGACGATCCCACCTGTAACAGCGCGCCTAGAATCACGATCCCCGAAATCGCGTTCGTGACGGCCATAAGAGGCGTGTGCAGCGCGTGGGAAACGTTCCAGATCACCTGAAAACCCACGAAACACGCCAGTGCAAAGACAATGAAATGCTGCATGAAACTCGTCGGCGCATAGATCCCGACAATCAGCATCAGAAATGCGCCGACACCCAGCAGGATCGCTTGGTTCTTGGTGGTTTGCCGGAACGCCGCCGCTTCCAGCGTTTTCTTTTCCTCTGCCGTCAACTCCTTAGGAACGTCCTTTTTGGGCTGCGCGGCGATCGCCTGCACCTTGGGCGGAGGCGGAGGAAAGGTGATCTCACCCGCGAAGGTCACGGTCGCCCCCCGGATGACGTCATCTTCCATGTCATGCACGACCTGGCCGTTTTTCTCGGGCGTCAGATCGGTCATCATGTGCCGGATGTTGCTTGCATAAAGCGCTGAGGACTGCGCCGCCCTCTGGCTGGGGAAATCAGTGTGGCCGATGATGACGACGCCGTTCGGCGTCACGATCCTTTCGTCGACCACCGTCAATTCGCAGTTGCCGCCGCGTTCGGCGGCCAGATCGACGATGACCGAACCGGGTTTCATCGTCTCGACCATGTCCTTGGTCCAGAGTATCGGCGCATCGCGGTTCGGGATCAGCGCCGTGGAGATGGACATCGTCATCACC
>JBCCVK010000333.1:0-3134 GCA_039195495.1 Pseudomonadota bacterium | reverse complement strand
GAACAATTCCGGGGATCTGATCCTCAGCCCCGATCACAGACTGTTCATCTATCAACGGCGCGACGAACTGGGCGTCGGACGGGCCGAAGTGCTCATCAAGGCCAAGCATCTCGTCAACGACGACACGATCTATCAACGTGAAGGCGGTTTCGTGGAATACTTTCACATCCTGTTCGACAAGCACGAGATCATCTTTGCCGAAGGTATCCAGGCCGAAAGCCTTTTGGTGTCGGGGCATACGATGGCGGCCTTGCCCCACGACATGGCGAACGAAGTGACCGCGCGCTTCCCCAAACGTGCCAAACAGCAGCGCCTGGGGGCCGAGGCCGATCGCAGCCTCATGCAGGGCCGCGACCCCGCCGAGGTCCTGCGCCGGGCGTCTATGGGGTGTGAAAGGCCCTCGGGGCCTTCGCTCGGATCAAGGCGAAGATCCCGAAAAAACGCCGGGACCTTCGGATATGCTGGATCGAATCACGATTCGGGCATGTTGTAGAAGAATTCCTCGCGGACGATCTTGCCGCCGGAGACGTGATAAACCGCGATCTCCTTCATCTGCATCCGCTGACCGTTCTCCTTGTTGGTCGCGTCGATTTCGAAAATAACGCTGAACCGGTCATCGCCATGCAGATAAGGGCCGTCGATCTCACTGCCATGGACCTCCATCGTGTTGTTCCACCATTCATGCTTGCCCTTGATTCCGGCGCGTCCCTCGACCACCCGGCTGTCCGATCCGGACATGGGAAAGGCTTCGACCGACATGGCGTCATCGGCGTAAAGCTTGTCGATATTATCGATCTGAGTTTGTTCGCGACACCCCATGACCAGTTGGTTCGCGATATCGGCGAGAGCGGCTGCCATGACCGTTTCCTTTCGTTGATGAATTCCGGCGCCTGTCTAACACGTCTTCACGACGTTCCCCAAGACGTGCTTTCATCTGGCGGATGTCGCGCCGCCGACGGGACGCGCGGCCCATGCCGCCTCAGCGGGTGGAATGCGCGGCAACGGCCATTTGCGCCCGGCTTCGCCCTGCGATAGAGACGCGCGCATGTTGGACACCATCCCCAATCGCCCCACCCTGCCGTCCGAGATCGCACGGCGCCGAACCTTTGCCATCATTTCGCACCCGGACGCCGGCAAAACCACCCTGACCGAGAAATTCCTGCTTTACGGCGGGGCGATCCAGATGGCCGGGCAGGTGCGGGCCAAGGGCAAGGCGCGGCGCACGCGCTCGGACTTCATGCAGATGGAAAAGGATCGCGGACTTTCCATCTCGGCCTCGGCGATGTCCTTCGATTACAGAGGCTTTCGGTACAATCTCATCGACACGCCGGGCCACTCGGATTTCTCCGAGGATACCTATCGCACATTGACGGCGGTGGACGCTGCGGTCATGGTAATCGATGGCGCGAAAGGGGTGGAGGGTCAGACACAGAAACTGTTCGAAATCTGCCGTCTGCGTGACCTGCCGATCCTGACCTTCTGCAACAAGATGGACCGCGAAAGCCGCGACACGTTCGAGATCATCGATGAGATCCAGGAAAGCCTGGCCGTCGACGTGACCCCGGCCTCTTGGCCGATCGGCATGGGGCGTGATTTCATCGGATGTTACGATCTGCTGCATGACCGGGTAGAACTCATGGAGCGTGCCGAGCGTAACAAGGTCGCCGAAAGCATCTTGATCGAAGGGCTCGATGATCCGGCGCTGAGCACGCGCGTGCCCTCCGACCTTCTGGCAAGGCTGCGGGAAGAGCTGGAGATGGTCCGCGCCCTGCTGCCGCCGATGGATCACCAGGCGGTGCGGGAAGGGACGTTGACCCCGATCTGGTTCGGCTCGGCCATCAACTCGTTCGGGGTGAAGGAGTTGATGGAGGGCATTGGAAAATATGGACCGGAACCGCAGGTGCAGAATGCGGAACCCGATCAGATCTTTCCCGAACACGCAAAGGTTTCCGGTTTCGTCTTCAAAGTTCAAGCCAACATGGATCCCAAGCATCGCGACCGCGTCGCCTTCGTGCGCGTTTGCTCGGGACATTTCGAGCGCGGGATGAAACTGACTCACGTTCGCTCGAAAAAAATCATGACGGTCTCCAACCCGGTTCTGTTTCTGGCCGCGGACCGGGAATTGGCCGAAGAAGCTTGGGCCGGCGATATAATCGGCATCCCGAATCATGGTCAGTTGCGTATCGGCGACGCCCTGACCGAAGGCGACATCGTCCGTTTCACCGGCATCCCTTCCTTCGCGCCGGAACTGTTGCGAAACGTGCATGCAGGAGATCCGATGAAAACCAAGCATCTCAGCAAGGCGCTGATGCAATTCGCCGAGGAGGGGGCGGCCAAAATCTTCAAACCCGTCATCGGTTCGGGCTTTATCGTGGGCGTCGTCGGCACCCTGCAATTTGAGGTGCTGGCCAGCCGGATCGAAGCCGAATACGGCCTGCCCGTCCGCTTCGAACCCTCACAATTCACCTCGGCACGCTGGGTCACCGGACCACGGGACGCCCTGGACGGGTTCATCGCCGCCAACAAGGGCCATGTCGGCCACGATCATGATGGCGACATTGTCTATCTGACCCGGCTGCAATGGGATATCGACCGGATCGGGCGGGATCACCCCGATCTGACGTTGAGCGCGATCAAGGAAACGACCCTCTGAATCTCTCGTCCGCCGTGTTGCCAAAACGAAACAAGATGTAATAATATTACATATCCTTGCCGGAGACACGACATGCGCCTTCTCTCATTCGTATTGCTTCTCGCCGCACTGCCCGCTTTCGCCGATGACGGCGAATCCATACATGCCGGCCACGGCTGGCTGGCGGAAACGCGCGACGATACGGCCAGATTGTTCATTTCCCTTGAAAACCAAGGCGATGCGATGCTGATCCTGACCGATATCAGCAGCGATCTAGGTATGGCGCGGCTCATGGGCAGTCCGATCAAGGCCGGCACGCCGGCCCAACCGATCCCGGTCCTGCCACTCTCTCCCGGCGCGGAGCTAAGGATGGAACCCGATGGCGTTTACATCCTTCTTTCCAATCTGTCCGCCCCCTTGTTAGAAGGGTCCGAGATCGAACTCACGGCTCAGATCGATCCCATCGGGAAAGTGGAATTGCATTTCGAAGTCGAAGGTCCGG
>JBCCVK010000332.1:0-3140 GCA_039195495.1 Pseudomonadota bacterium | reverse complement strand
GCCCAAACCGGAGAGCTGAATAAGCTTGGCACCAGATGGCGTCAACAAGAAAATCCTTGCGTCAACGGCACCGCCAACGCATGATCCGGCCTTCGCCAAAGGAGCCCGGGACATGAAGAAGCCGCTCTGGGTCGTCAACAAGGAGCGCATGCGCAGGGCCGAGGCGGCGGATACGATCTGGCTGTTTGGACTGCATGCCGTGCATGTGGCTTTGATGAATCCGGCCCGTGAGAAACTGCGGCTTGTCGTAACGAGAAACGCCGCCGGCAAACTGGCCCGGGCGATCTCGGCGAGCGGCACCGCACCGGAGATTTCAGATCCGCGCAGATTTTCCGCGCCGCTGGACCCCGGCTCGGTCCATCAAGGGGCGGCTTTGGAGGTGAAGCCGCTGAATTGGGGCGAACTGAGCGACCGGGTTTGCGCGGACGAAAGCGCGGCGCGGGTCGTCCTGCTGGATCGAGTGACGGATCCCCACAATGTCGGGGCCATCCTGCGTTCGGCCGAGGTGTTGGGGGCGCAGGCGGTGATCGGCACGCGGCGGCACGCGGCACCCGAAACCGGCGCCCTGGCCAAAGCCGCCTCGGGCGCGCTGGAACGCCAGCCGTATCTACGGGTGCGCAATCTTGCCGAGACCATGGAAGAACTGGGCCGGATGGGGTTCGTCTTGTTGGGCCTGGACGGAGCGGCGGAGACAACCCTCGAACAGGCATTGGAAGGTCGGCGGGCGCGGTCCATAGGGCTGGTGCTGGGCGCGGAAGGGACGGGTTTGCGTGAAAGGACCAAGCGGGCCTGCGACCGATTGGTGCGAATCGACACGGTCAGCGACTTCGGGTCGTTGAACGTTTCGAACGCGGCCGCGGTCGCCTTATATGCCAGCCAACGCATCTAGGATACATATCATGACCCTTTGCAGCCGCTGCGAAACCGGTATCAGCAGGTCGCGGGCGACGTATGGTTCAGTCATGGAACGTCGATGAGGCCGCCCTTCCGGTGTGTCCGGCGCGCTGCGCGCTTTCCAAGATCCCCGGCCGCCTTTCGGTCGATATGCGCAAAATTCGATCACAAAGCAGCGACTTCACTTTGAGAACCGCGAAACGAGACTAACTACCTGGATTGGAAAGGCGGTCTGGAACACCTTCTTTCATTTCACTGTCCCTCGTTCCGTGACTGGCGCCCGACCGTCTTGGTCCGGGCGCTTTTTTATGCGATTGGAATCGTATGAACGACGAAGCCGATGGCGCGCTCCTGCGCAAGATCCTGAGTGAAAGCAAGATTTTCGCTTGTGTTGGTGTGTCCGCGAATCCGGTGCGGCCAAGCTATTACGTGATGCGGTATCTGGGGTTGCGGGGTTTTCGGACCATTCCGGTCAACCCGCATCTGACGCAACGAACATTGCTGGGTGAAACCGTTTATGCCACACTGAGCGACATACCCGGCGATATCGACGTCGTCGATATTTTTCGCCGATCAGAAATGGTTCCACCGCTTGTCGACGAGGCTCTGCAACGGTTTCCCGACTTAAAGACGATCTGGATGCAAATCGGTGTGGCGCATCCCGAAGCCGCCGCCAAGGCTCGGGCGCACGGAATACAGGTGGTGCAGAATCGCTGTCCCAAAATCGAATATCAGCGTTATTTCGGCGAATTGCGCAAAGGTGGCTTCAATACCGGTATCGTCTCGTCCAAACTGTGACTTCATACGTTACACCATGCCGAACGCCCCCCCCTATAACGTACCGAAGACCTCGAAATGGTTAAGCAGCGCGATCACCCCCGAAAAGGTGAAGATACTGAAGACCGTCGACACCAGGATCGAGGTCGACGCCCGTTGCGGCGCGACCCCGTAATGTTGCGCGATGATATAGACATTGCCCGCCACCGGCAGCGCCGCGGTCGCCACCATAACGCCAGCGGCATAGGAATCGATCGGAAAGACGACGAAAGCCAGGATCGCGACCACCGCCGGATGCAACGTCAGTTTCAAGGCGCTTAGCCAAATCGCCGTGCTCAGCCGTTCGGCTGACTTGCCGGCCAGGGACGCGCCGATGGCAAACAGGGCCGCGGGGGTCGCGGCGCCGCCGAGCAGCGATAGAAATTCGTTCATCGCCGCCGGGATCGGCAAACCCGCACCCGACCAAACGAAGCCCGAACCGATCGACACGATCATCGGATTTTTCAAAAGACCCATCCCCACGGCCCGCAAAGCGCCAAGCGACATCCGCCCATCCCGGGACCCGGTGATCACGATCACGATCAGACTGCCGAAGAACAGCAAATCGACCGCCAGCGCCAGCATCGCAGGGCCGATGGAACGTTCGCCCAAAAGCAGCACGAACATCGGGATGCCCAGAAAGCCCACATTGCCGACCACCGCGGTTTGAGCTTCGACCGCCGCTTCGGCCACGTTCACCCCGCGTAAGAATGCGACCGTGGTCGCGATCAGATAGACGAAGGCCGCGGCGCAAAAATAGGCCATGATATACGCACCATCGAAGATATCGCTCAAGGACAGATTGGCCGAAAAGCGAAACAGCATCGCCGACAACGCGAAATAGAAGACGAATTTCGTCAGACTGGCCGTCGCCTCTTCGGGAAAGAACCTTGCCCGCGCCGCGCCGTATCCCAGTGCGATCAGGGCGAAAAATGGCAGTGTCTTCAGGAAAATCGCCAGCATCGATCCCTCTCAACGCCGATCCTCTCACATGACGGCGAGATTCGGAGGCAAATTCAGCCGTTGCCGATCAGAATGCCGGCAGCCAATACCAGCCCTCCCCCGAGCACCACCTGCATCGTGGCACGAAAGAACGGCGTTTCCATATATCTGTTCTGGATCCAAGCAATGGCCCAAAGTTCGAAAAACACAACGACGATCGCCGTGATCGTGGCCGTCCAGAAATCCGGTATCAAATAGGGCAATGCATGTCCCAGCCCCCCTATCGTGGTCATCACCCCGCTGGCGATGCCGCGCTTGACCGGCGAGCCGCGTCCCGATAACGCTCCATCGTCGCTGGCCGCCTCGGTGAAGCCCATCGAAATACCGGCCCCTACCGAAGCCGCCAGACCCACGAGGAATGTGTTCCAGGTATCGCCCGTCGCAAAAGCGGCCGCGAGGATCGGTGTCGACCCTGGCACCGATCTTCG